>DASZXM010001026.1:0-5258 GCA_035546415.1 Pseudonocardiaceae bacterium | reverse complement strand
CACGCCCCGACCTGCGGCGGATGCTCGTGCCGATCGGCCCGGTCGCCGTGTTCGGCGCGAGCAACTTTCCACTGGCCTTCTCGGTGCCCGGCGGTGACACGGCGTCGGCGCTGGCCGCCGGTAACCCGGTCGTGGTCAAGGCGCACGGCTCCCACCCCGGGACCTCGCGGCTGGTCTTCGAGATCCTGCGGGACGCGGCACCGGACGGCGTGATCGGGATCGTCTTCGGCCGCGCGGCAGGGGAGCGGCTCGTGACGCACCCGGTGATCAGGGCGGTCGGCTTCACCGGGTCGTTGGACGGTGGGCGGGCGTTGCTCGACGCCATCAACGCCCGGCCGGACCCCATCCCGTTCTACGGCGAACTGTCCAGCCTCAACGCCCTGGTCGTCTCCGAGCACGCCGCTCGCGAACGGGCCGCCCGGATCGGCGAGGGACTCGTGGCGTCCGTGACCGGATCGGCGGGCCAGTTGTGCACGAAGCCCGGCCTGGTCCTGGTGCCCTCGGGCGCGGACGGCGATGCGGTCGTGGCGGCCGCCGCGGCGGCGCTCACCCGTGCCGAGGTGGTGCCGCTGCTCAATCGGCGGATCCGGGACTCCTACATGGCGGACACCCGAGGACTGCGGCAAACACCCGGAGTGTCCACAGTGGCCCACGGAGTGGCGGTGTCCGACGGGTTCGGCGTGCCGCCGTTACTGGTGACGGTGGCGGCGGACCATGTCGCGGACGCGGCCTTCGCCGAGTACTTCGGCCCGGCCGCGGTGATCGTCCGCTACGCCACGACCACCGAACTCACCGACGTGATCGCGCGGCTGCCGGCATCGCTCACCGCGTCGGTCCACCTCGGCGCGGCGGAGCCGGCACCCCCGTGGCTCGACCGGTTGCGCCACACGGCCGGCCGGTTGGTGTTCAACGGTTACCCGACCGGCGTCGCCGTCAGTTGGGCACAGCACCACGGCGGCCCCTGGCCGGCCACCAACAGCCTGTTCACGTCCGTGGGCGCCACGGCGGTCCGCCGTTTCCTGCGCCCGGTCACCTGGCAGGACGCGCCGGCCACGGCCCTGCCCGACGAACTGCGCGACATTCCCGCACATCCGCTGCCCCGCCGGGTGGACGGAACAATGCGGCTGCCGGCATGACGGCTCCAGCCGACCGTCGGCACGGTGCCGCCGTCGATGGTGTGCTCCGCCCCGGTGACGGCGGCGGCCCGGTCGGAGACGAGGAACGCGACCAACTCGGCGACCTCCTCGGGTTCGGCCGGGCGGCCAGCGGAATGCCGCCCAGTGAGTCCATGACCTGCCGGAGCGCCTGGTCGCGGGAGATCCCACTGCTGCTGGCAATGCGGTCGACCAGGTCTTCCGCGCCCGCGATGCGGATGAAGCCGGGCGACACCACGTTGACGCGGATGCCGTGCGGTCCGAGTTCGTTGGCCAGGCCCTTGCTGTCGGTCGTGAGCGCGGACTTCGCGGCCGCGTAGCCGAGGGTCGCCTCGTACAGGGGCAGGCGCCGTTGGATGGACGACACGTGTACGACCGCACCGGCGCCCGCCCGCGTGGCGCAACCGCGCGGCGATCGCGGCGCCGGTGCCCTTGCTGGCTCCGGTGACGAGGGCGCGGCGGCCGTCGAGCCGGTCGCTGATCGCGATGTCGTTCATGTGCTCACCCTGTGGTCTCCCGCTACGGGAGGGTCAAGCACCTGAGCGGAGCTGCCCAGGACTCGGGTTCGCATCCGATGTCACGGCCACACCTGGCCGGACAGGACGGGGTCGATCAGCGTGTCGACCGGCGGCCACGGGTGGCCGGGTCGACTGGTCCGCAGGGAAACCATGCCGTGCAGGGCGACCCAGACGGTGACGGTCATCAGCTGAGCGTCCCCACGCCGGGCCGTGCCCGTGTCGACGCACGCCTGGATGGCGGCCACCAGCCGGCCGAAAACCCGCTCGCCGGGCCGATCTCCCGGCCGCTTCGGGTCGAGACCCAGGGTGGCGCTGAACAGGACCTGGTAGTGGCCCGGGTGCCGCAGACCGAAGCGGCAGCAGGTGGCGCAGCAGGCCCGCCGGGCGTCCTTGTCCGAATCGAACAAGGTCGGGTTGCCCTCGAATTGATCTCGTGTTCGTGGCTGGTCAACGGCAGGGTCTGAAGCGGAGTGTTGAATCGTGTTCAGTCTCGTGGGAGTCTGTGTTTCAACCGTCCGGTGTGGGACGGCGTGACTGCACAGGCGCAGAGAGGCGGCTTCATGAACACCACACGATCGGGGGCCGGGACACGCCGGTTACGTCGCGGTCGGGCATGGTTGGGAGCGGCACTGCTGGTCACGGGCATCGCGGTCACCGTTCCGCTGGCCACCGCGCCGGTGGCGGACGCGTTGACCAACGGGCTGGCCGCCACACCACAGATGGGCTGGAACGACTGGAACGCGTTCGGTTGCAGCGTGAGCGCCGGTCTGGTGGAACAGACCGCGGACGCCATGGTCGCCAACGGCATGGCGAAAGCCGGCTACCGCTACGTCAACATCGACGACTGCTGGCTGGAGCGACAGCGCGACGCGAACGGTAACCTGGTGCCCGACCCGGCCAAGTTCCCGCAGGGCATCAAAGCCGTCGCCGACTACGTCCACGCCAAGGGCCTGAAGCTGGGCATCTACGAGGACGCCGGCACGGCGACCTGTGCCGGGTATCCGGGCAGCCTCGGGCACGAGCAACAGGACGCGGCCACGTTCGCCAGTTGGGGGATCGACTACCTCAAGTACGACAACTGCAACAACGCGGGAAGCACGACCACGCAGCAGTACATCGACCGGTACACCGCCATGCGCGACGCGCTCGCCGCGACCGGTAGGCCGATCCTCTACAGCCTGTGCGAGTGGGGCGTCAACCAGCCGTGGACCTGGGGACCACAGGTCGGCAACTCGTGGCGCACCACCGGCGACATCAACGACAGCTACAACAGCATGCTGTCGATCTTCCAACAGAACGTGTGGCTGTATCCGTACTCGGGTCCTGGCGCCTGGAACGACCCGGACATGCTGGAGATCGGCAACGGCGGCATGACCACCGCCGAGTACCGGACGGAGTTCAGCCTGTGGGCGGCCATGGACGCCCCGCTGCTCGCCGGGACCGACCTGCGCACGATCAGCCCGGCCGACCTGGCCGTCTACACCAACCAACAGGTGATCGCCGTCGACCAGGACCGGCTGGGCAAGCAGGCCGTTCCGATCGCCGCGGGCGGGGAACCGGCCGGTGACAACGGACTGTGGGTGCTGTCCAAGCCGTTGGCCGGCGGTGACCGCGCGGTGGTGCTGTTCAACTCGACCGGTAGCCCCGCGACCATCAGGACCACGGCCACCGAGGTCGGCATGCCCAAGGCACGCGACTACCAGCTCAACGACCTGTGGGCGCACACCGACACGGAGACCGCGGGTGCGATCACCGCGCAGGTGCCCGCGCACGGCGTCGTGATGTACCGGGTATCGACGTCGGTGGGGAACGTGGCGCCGAGCGTCGCGCTGTCCGCGAGCGACATCACCGGCGCGACACCGGGCACACCGACCACCATGACCGCGTCGTTGACCAACAACGGCCGGACCCGGGTCAAGCGGGCCACTGTGTCGGTGACCGTGCCCAGCGGGTGGTCGGTCAAGAACAACGGCGCCGCGACGTTCCACGATCTGGGTACCGGCTCCACTGTCACGGCGACGTTCACCGTGACACCGCCGCAGCCCACCGAACCGATCCGGACCGACCAGGTCACCGCTACGGCGACCTATACCTGGCGGAACCGACACAGCGAGGTGTCGGCCGGTCAACAGGTGCAGTTGGTCTCCCCGGTACAGACGCCATACCGAACCTTCTCGTCGGCCACGGATGCGCCGGCCCGGTTCGGTCAGGTCGGTGACGACTTCGCGATCTCCGGTGCCGGCACGGACCTGTGGACCAACAACGACAACTACTCGACCATCTACCGGCCCGGCGTGGTCGGCACCTCCTCGACGGTGCAGACCGAGGTGACGTCCGCCAGCGGCCTGGCCGGCTACGCCAAGGCCGGCATCCTGGTGCGCAACGACATCACCACGGCCGGCAGCGGAACGGAAGGCGTCATCCTGTACGTGTCGCCCTCCGGTGGCATCCAGCTGGAGTGGAACAGCGACGGCAACACCAATGTCGACTCGGTGACACCGTCCAACGGCACCATCCCGATCAAGGTTCCGGTCACCCTGAGACTGGTCCGCTCGGGCAGCGGCTACACCGGCTACTACTCGACGGACGGCCAGAACTGGACGACGGTCGGCACCGCGACCGTGCCCGGCCAGGCCGACACCCAGGACGCCGGCCTGTTCGTGGTGTCCGCGTCGACCGGTTCACCAGCGCTGGTCGGTTACCACGGCCTCACCATCAACTGACCGGACGGACCGGCGGGTGGCGCCGTCCCACGTGATCACCCGCCGATGCCGGAACTCCGAGTGGTCGGGGTGTGGCAGGCTGGAGCCGTTTGTGACGTCTACCGGCTTGCCGGGGAGGAAATTCGAATGAGATACCGCACGATCGGCACGGACCCCGCTACCCGCAGGGAAGTGAGCGTGCTGAGTCTGGGGGCCATGCGGTTCGGGACGGACACGGACGAGGCGACCTCGTTCGCGATCCTCGACCGGTTCGTCGAAGCGGGCGGCACGTTCATCGACACGTCGAACAACTACGCCTGGTGGACCGACAACGGTCAGGGCGGGCAGAGCGAGGAACTGCTCGGCCGCTGGCGCAAGGAAAGGGGGATCGGCGACGAGATCGTCTTCGCCACCAAACTGGGTGCGCGGCCCGCGTACGCCGGTGGCGGTTGGGCCAATCCGGAGGGCCTGTCGGCCGGCGTGATCAAGGAGTCGGCGCAGGCCAGCAGGGAGCGGCTCGGGCTGGAGCGGATCGACCTGCTGTACGCGCACATCGAGGACCCGAAGACACCGTTGCAGGAGACGGTGGAGGCGTTCGCCGGGCTGGTCGCCGACGGGGTCGTCGGGCTGCTCGGTGCGAGCAACCACTGGGCGTGGCGGGTGGAGCGGGCGCGTGCCATCGCCGAGCGGGCAGGACTGCCGGGCTACGAGGTCCTGCAGTACCACCACACCTACTTCCGGCAGCGCACCGACGTGCCCAGTCGCCGTTCACCCGACGGCGAACAGGGCGTGACCAGCGGCGACCTGCTCAGCTACGTGCGGGCCGAACCGCGGTTGACGCTGGTGGCGTACACGCCGCTGCTGTCCGGTGCGTACGTGCGGGA
>DASZXM010001025.1:0-4669 GCA_035546415.1 Pseudonocardiaceae bacterium | reverse complement strand
CGCAGCGCCAGCCTGGCCTGTTCGACTTCGATGACCTGGGAGAGGAAGGACGCGGACAGGCCGGCCGTCGCCGCCGTGAGCAGCACACGCTGCATGGCCTGGCCGGCGTGCAGCCATGCCAGCCGCGAGTCGGTCGCGGCGCCGATCACCACCAGCAGCGGCGCGGGCTCGAACCGCGGCGCGATGAGCCGCGGGTCCCGCAGTCCGTTGGTGAAGTCCCGCAGCATCCACGTCTCGTCCGACCGGGGCCGTGGGCCGGAGCTGTAGTACGGGACACCGTCGCGGTACTCGGCGCCGACGTTGACCCATGCCCGCCACTCCTTGCCGAAGGCGGCACTGCGCTGCTGCGCCCGGTGCGCCTCGCGCACCAGCGACCGCAGCACCGGCAGGTGGCCGTCGTGCAGGGTCGCCATGCGCGCCAGTTCGGCCTCGGCGGCACGGCGCAGCTCGTTGCGCACCGGAACCGGTACCGCGGTCGTGGCGAAGGGATGCCGGTTCGTGGCTCGGCGTTCGATGGCCCCGACCAGCCGCAGTTCGGCAGCCGTCGCCGCCCGGGACCGTTCCGGCGTGACGACGGCCAGCAGGTCGCGCTGTCGCATGGACGGCAGCAGCCGCACCACCGGGAACACGTCCTGGGCCCGGATCGCCAGCCGCAGGTTGAACAGTGCCGCCCCGCAGGCCAGGATCAGCTCCCGGTTGCCCGGGTCGGTGGCCGGCAGCGAGTACCGATAGTCGGCGTACAGCTCGATGCTCGACCCCGTGCAGGAGAACCGCCAGGGTTGTGTGTTGTGCAGTGACGGGGCACGGGTCGCCGCCGACAGCACCGACCGGACCTGCCCCTCGTGCAATCTGCCGACGGTCGCGTCCATGACTGGCATGTCGTTCTCCCAACGTCGGATGCTGCCGTCAGTGTCCGCGCCACCGGATCGCGGCGTACGCGCGGAAAGTCCGTGATCGAGTGGGCCAAGGTCCTCGCACCGCGGCCGGACCAGGCCGGCCGGACGACGGTCGACGCCGGCGCCCAGGGAGAGGTGGACGTGGCGGTAGTCCTCCGGCCGACGAGGGACGAACGGCCCACGTCCGCGTTTCCCCTGCCTCTTCGCCGCGTGTCCGACGCGGGGCTTCGCTGGTGGCACAGGGAATGGAGCGGCAGATGGTGGGCTGGCGAGACTATTTGCGGCGGTTCCGGCCCATTGGCGTGGTCGGCGCGGCAGCCGGTGTGCCGGTGGACCGGGCCGCCGAGGCGCGGACGGAACTGGCTCCGCTGTTCGGTCTGCTGGCTGAGGTGGAGCGGGAGACGGCACGCATCCGTGATTCGGGCGCGGCCGAGGCACGGCGGCGACTCGACGACGCGCACCGCACGGCACAGGACGTCGTGGCCGACGCCGAGGAGCGCGCCGTGGCCGTGCGCACGGAAGCCTTCACCCAGGCCGTGGCCGCCCACGACGCCGCACCGCACGGCGTCCCGGATGCGACGACGACCCGAATCCGGCACCGGGCGGCACAACGCCTGCCCGCGCTCACCGGGCGCGCGTCGGCACTCGCCGTCCGCCGGTTCTCCGCGGGTCCGGTCATTGCCGACGACAGCACGCCGGCCGCGACCGACACCACGGGGCCCGTGCCGGACACACCCGCACGCACCGACCACGTGACGGTCACCGGCGGTGCGACATGAGCGCCGGGTGGGTCGCCGGCGGTGTCCGCGCGCACGCGCTACTCAGCCGGCGCCTGGGTGCCACCGGTGCCCGTGACCTGGCCCTGGCCGCCGGCCTGGACGACGCCGTCCGGCGGCTCGCCGACGGGCCCTACGGCCGTGGGCTGCGGCCAGGAATGGACCTGCCCGCGATCGAGCACGCGGTCGGCGCCGGGCTGCTGTGGCAGTTGCGGGTGCTCGCCGGTTGGCAGCCGAGGGCCGGTGCCCAGGTCGTCCGGCTACTCGCTGGCTGGTTCGTGCTGGCCAACATCGTCGACCACGCGCGGGAACTGGCCGGTGCGGACCACGCGCCCGTGTACCGGCTGGGCGCCCTGGACAACGGCTGGTCGCACCTGGCCGGTACGGCGTCCGCGGCGGCGTTGCGGGCGGGCCTGGCCGAATCGCCGTGGGGTGACCCGGGTGGCACGTCGGCGTCGGCGATCGCGTTGGCGGGCCAGGTGAGTTGGGCCGCGCGGGTCGCCGACGGGGTGCCCGTCGCCGCCGACTGGGCGGCCGGGGCCCTGGCACTCGTCGCCGCACGGGTGTGGTTCGCCGGCGCGGAACACCCGCCCGACGCCGTGGCCGCGCGGGTCGCCGACCTGCTGGGCGTCGATCCCCGGGGGCAGGAGTCGTTGGCGGAGTTCGCCGCCGCGCTGCGGCCACGGGCTCGCTGGGCACTGTCCGATGTGGTCGAGCCGGAACGGCTGTGGCTGGCCGAGGCCGGCTGGTGGGCCCGGCTGGAACGCGACGGCGGCTCGCTGACCAGGGCCACCACGTTCGGTGCCGCACCGCTGGCCGGATGCGTCGCGCTGTTGGCGGTCGACGCGTGGCGGGTGCGTGCCGCGCTCCAGATGGTCGCCGCGCCGGGAGCCGACGGATCGGTGGTCTTCGATGTCCTGGTCTGACGCCGTCACACCGGCCCGGATGTGCCGGGTGGCGCTCGTGTGCCCCGCCAGGTCGCTGCGCGATCTGCTGGTGCGGGTCGCCGATGCCGGTGTCGTCCAGCTCGACCACGAGGACACGACCCGTTCCCGGAGCACCGGTCCCGCGCTGCTGGGTGAGACCGAACCCACGGCGACAGAACTGGCCACCCACGCCGACCTGGCCGCGGGCGAAGCCGAGTTGGCCGAGCGCGCCGCGGACGCCGTCCGCCACGGATCGGTGACGGCGTTGCTGGGATGGTGCCCCGAGGGCGAGCTGTCGCCGTTGGCCGGCGGCCTGTCCGACGTGGGTGGCGCCGTGGTGCCGCTGCCCGCGCCGGAGGGCGTCGACCCGCCGACCATGCTCACTCCCGGCGGTCGGCTGCGCCGTTCGTTCTCCCCGCTGGTGAACACCTACGGCACCGTCGCCTACCCGGACGTCGACCCGACCGTGCCGGCGGGCATCACGTACGTGCTGATGTTCGGGATGATGTTCGGCGACGCCGGTCACGGCGCGCTGCTGCTGGCCGGTGGGCTGTTGCTGCGCGCCGGCCGGCCTCGGGTGCTGGCCCGGTGGCGTGGTGCCTGGCTGTTCGTCGCGGGCGCCGGACTGGCCAGTGTCCTGTTCGGACTGTTGTACGGTGAGTTCTTCGGTCCCACCGGGATGGCGCCCGCGTGGTGGCTGGCACCGCTGGACCAGCCCGTCACGATGATGCTCGGCGGTGTCGCCGTTGGTGGCGTGCTGCTGGCGCTGGCGTACGCGCTGGCCATTGTGAACCGGTGGCGGGAGGGCGGGGCCAGGCTGGCGGTGTACGCCACGTCGGGGATCGCCGGCGCCGGCGTGTTCCTCGGCCTGGGCTGTGTCGCCGGCGGGCTGTTCCTGCACACCGGATGGCTGCTCGCCGTGGGCGCCGCCGTCATCGCGCTCGGTCTGGTGCTCGCCGCCGTGGGCTTCGCCGCCGATACCGGCTCCGGCTCCGGACGCGCCGTCCAGGTCGGCGTCGAGCTGTTCGACCTGGTCATCCGGATCGGCGCGAACCTCGTGTCGTTCGCGCGGCTGGCCGCGTTCGGCCTGACCCATGCGGCGTTGGGCTGGCTGGTCTGGCGCGGCACCGTCGCACTCGCCGGGCACGGCTGGCCCGGTCTCGTGGCCGCTGTCGTGGTGTTCGCGGCCGGCAACGCACTTGCCTTCGCCCTGGAGGCGCTCGTGGCGGCCGTCCAGGCACTGCGGCTGGAGTTCTACGAACTGTTCTCCCGGGTCTTCCAGACCGAGGGCCGGCCGTTCCGGCCCTGGCACGTTCCGGTCCGCCGGGCGGACGTCCGCTACCACAGGGAGGTGTCATGATCACGTGGTTCGTCGGTGTGCCGCTGCTGGTGGCCGCGGCCTACGGGGCGCACGCGCTGGCCCGGCGGCACGGCCGTGCCGCCGTGCGCGCGTTCCTCGCCGTGGACGCCGTGCTACTGGTCGCCGGGATCGTCGTGCTGGTGAGCGTGTTGTCCGGCGCGCCCGCCGCCGCCGTGACGGCCACGGCGTCGGCGTCCCCGTCGGCGAGTTGGGCCGCGCTGCTGGGCGCCGCGATCTCGGTCGCCGGTTCGTCCGTCGGTGCCGCCGTCGCGGTCGCCTATACCGGTGCCGCCGCGCTGGCGGCACTCAGCGAGCGGCCGGAGATGTTCGGCAGGGCGATGGTCATCGTCGGTCTCGCCGAGGGCATCGCGATCTACGGGCTGATCGTCGCGGTCATCCTGATCGGGAAGGCGTGACCATGGCCGGGGTCGCGGTGATCGGCGCCTGGAGCCAGGTGCGTGGCTGGGTGCTGTCCGGTGCGACGGTGCACGGCGCGGAGGGCACCGAAGCGGTGCGCGCCGCGTGGCGGGACGCGATCCGGGACGCCTCCGTGGTGGTCCTCACCGACCAGGCAGGCGCCGATTTGACCGAGGAACGGGCCGCACCGGACGGGCCGCTGGTGGCGGTGATCCCGTCATGACCGGCATCGACCCCGCCGCCGCCCGTGCCGCACTGGCGCCGGTGCGGGCCGCGCTGTGCGACGCGGCAGCG
>DASZXM010001024.1:0-12256 GCA_035546415.1 Pseudonocardiaceae bacterium | reverse complement strand
GGTGTGTGGAGGACTCCGGGCGGCATCGCTGCCTCGTGGGCGGCGATCGTGTTCGAGCCGGGGACGGCCAAGCCGTTGATTTCGTTGCGTTGCACCATCTGGCTCGCGCCGGCGATGAGGAGGGCCACTCCCAGGACCGCTACTCCTGCCGTGCCCGCCATGGCCAGTGGGTGGCCGCGTTTCCATGGTTCCGGTGCTGGCGTGGCCACCGGTTCGAAGCCACCCCGGAACCGGTGGCCGGTCTCCAGGTCGAAGCCGCCGCCGTAGCCGGCCGCGTCGAACGACGGGCCCAGTTCCGACTCTCTGTGCCGCATCCGGTCACCGCCGGCGGCGGCGCAGCACCATCGCGCCCGCGACTCCCGCAGCGATCACCAGCAAACCGCCGAACAGGAACAGGGCCACCGGCGCCGGTTCTTGGACCACTGCTGACATCGCCGTCATCGTCGCCGGTGGTCCGCCTGCCGGGATCGCCACCGGGATCTTGTTCGGCGTGTTCTTGATCGACACCGTCACCGTTTGGCCCGCCGCCACCTGGGAGCACTGTGTCGGTGGTGACGCCGGGTTGAACGCCTGGTCGTAGCCGGCCGGTGGGGCCGTTTCGATCATGCAGACCGTTTGGGGCGTGCGCAGGTTGTTGACGGTTGCCTTGCCGTCGGCGTTGGTGGTGAGCACGAGGGGCGTGCCGTCCTTGCCGACCACCGGGGCGCCCAGCAGGCTCAGCGCGGGTGACTTCTTGTCCGCGCCCGTCACCTCGAACGTCGCGCCCGAGATCGGTTTGCCCGTCTTCGCGTCCGTCTTGACGACCGTCATCGTGCCCGGCGGGGACTGTGCGGTGGTGGTCGCCGTGGACGTCAGGGTCGTCGTGCCGCCGGTGGTGACGATCTTCTGCATGTTCGGGTCCGCCGGGTTGCGCACCTTCGGCATCGCCGCCGGGGAGGTCAGCGTCGCGACGATCTTCGGGTTCAGGCCCGTCGGCGTCAGCGTGACCGACAGCGGGCTGCCGTCGGACGGTGTGTTCACGACCTCCGTCGTCGTGTTGCCCGGGAAGATGCCGTCGGTCGCCGTCAGGGTGACCGCCACGTCGGCCAGGCCCCTGTCGGACGCGTTGCGCACGTTGACCGTCCACGAATCCGGCGTGCCGATCAGCTGCTGGCCCTTCGGGGCCGCCATGGACGCGGTCCACGGTCCGTGGTTCGTCGCCGCGTCCGCCTGGAGCGCCGTGACCGCGTGTTGGGCGCCGGCCGGCAGCTCACTCAGGTGCAGGGGAGCGTTGTAGGCGATCTGTTGGTACGTCTTGCTCGGGTCGTACGGGTTCGGGTCGCCCTGTTGCGGCGGTGCCGACCATGCGTGCAGCAGGTGCGCCAACGCTGCCGCGTCGTCCTTGGACGTCGTGTTGCCGTAGCGCAGCAGCAGGTAGGAGATCTCCTCGGCCGTCGTCGCGTCCAGTGGTGTTCCCCACTTGGTCTTCAGGACGTCGTCATCTGTGTATTTCTCGTTGGAGTCCGGTGCCTTCAAGGCGTAGTCGACGCACCACACCTGTTGTCCGCCGACGACGTACGAGCCCAGCCAGTCGGTCTTGTCCGGGTTGTTCTTGTACGGCTGTGCCGGGACCGCGTAGCCGTTCGTGGTCTGTTGCACCGCCGCCGTCGCCGTACCGGCGCCGATCAGGCCCGCCGCGGTCGCCAACACCAAGGTCCCGGCCATGCCGACGGCCAGTCTTCGCAGGGCCATGACGTGCGCTCCTCACGCGCTCGGCTGCGCTGATCAACAGCGGTCCGTCGTCGCTCGACCACCAGACGTGAGCCTGGTTTCACCGGACGAACCTGACAAGCCGCCGAGGGGTTGATCCCGGATGTCACCGTGCGTGACCAATGGTTCGTGTGGGTGAGGAGCATCCCCCGAACAACTGGTCTCGGTAGCCCCCGGACGCCCGACTAGGCTCGGTGGCAGCCCTGCCGTGGAACCGTTCGGCCCGCCCGTGCGTTTTCACAGGTGTCAGGGTCTGTTGTCAGGGCCGATGGCCAGGAGGATCAGGTGCGAACGACCAGCAACCCAGCGTTCCGTACGTTGCCGCGCAACGGTTACGGAAACTACGCCGGCTTCAACCCGCAGGCCGCGACCGGCGCCTATCCGGGCCAGGTGGCCGACCGGCCCATGACCATTGACGACGTCGTCGTCAAAACCGCGATCACCGTCGCCGTGGCGATCGTCACCGGGGCGCTCACCGTGCTGTTCCAGGCGTGGGCCCTGGCGCTGCCGGCGCTGATCGTGGGCCTCGTGGTGTCGCTGATCATCATCTTCAAGCGAACCCCGAACCCGGCGCTCGTGCTCACCTACTCGGCCGCCGAAGGTGTGCTGCTCGGCGCGATCACCGGACTGTTCGAGCAGGTGTACCCGGGCGTCGCGTTCCAGGCGATCCTCGGCACGTTCGGTGTGTTCATCGCCATGCTGGTCGTCTACAAGACCGGTGCGGTGAAGGTCACACCTCGGCTGACCAAGTGGATCATCGGTGCCACAGTCGGCGCCGTCGTCGTGATGCTGGCCAACCTGGTGGTCGGGATGTTCGGTGTGAACCTGGGCCTGCGCGACGGCAGCCCGACAGCGATCATCTTCAGCCTTATCGTGATCGGTATCGCATCGTTCAACCTGCTGCTGGACTTCGAGCAGGCGACGCAGATGATCCGCGGCGGCTACCCGGCCCGGTGGGCCTGGTACGCGGCGTTCGGTCTGATGACCACGCTGGTCTGGCTGTACCTGGAGATCCTGCGCCTGCTGTCCTACCTGCAGCGCAACTGACGCCTACAGCAGCGCCAGCTGGTCGATCAGCCACCGGTCCCCGGACCGGACCAGGGTGATCCGAAGGTCACTGCGCTGCGTCTGAGGCACTGACGTGCTGGTGTTGGTGACCGTCTGGTCCACCAACACCAGCACTGTCGCTTTCCGGCCCGGTGTCTCGTCCTGGATACCGGTGGCGATCACCTTGCCCATCGACACCGACCGGTCCTTCCGCAGCTGGTCGGCCCGCTGCTGGCTGGCCGACCGGTACCGGGCGGCGTAGGCGGACGTCGAGTCGGACGCCACCGCGTTGAACGCCTTGTCCAGGTTCCGGTAGTCGTACGTGGTGAGGTCCACGGCGTACGCGGACGCGTCGTCGACCAGCTCCGTACGCTCGTTCGCCAGGTCCGTGGCCTGCCTGCTCAACGTGAACGCCCGGTACCCCAGGTAACCGGCGCCCGCGGCCAGGAGCAGGACGACCAGGAACACGGCGAACCGGCCCGGTCGCAGCAGTTTCCGCCACCAGCCCTCGACCGGCTCGGCCATCGAACCTCCTCGCGTTGCGCTCCGCAGATCTTGCCGCAAAAATCCGCCGGAGAGCG
The DNA here is from genome assembly GCA_035546415.1 of Pseudonocardiaceae bacterium. Lineage (GTDB taxonomy): Bacteria > Actinomycetota > Actinomycetes > Mycobacteriales > Pseudonocardiaceae > DATEPR01. The sequence continues at coordinate 8,879 of DASZXM010001024.1, read as the reverse complement.
TCGGAAAACACCGGCGCCGAGCGATGGGTGGATGTGGAACAACGGCCTGGCGTCCGCCGGGAGCCCGGATTCGCGCTGCTGGAGCTGTACGACCAGGCGCTTCCGGAGGTCTACGGCTACCTGCTGTCCCGATGCGGGCAGCGGGCGCTGGCCGAGGACCTGACCGAGGAGACGTTCCTCGCCGCCGTGGACGCGTGCCGGCGCACGGCACCGCCCGACCTGACGGTCGCGTGGCTGATCGGGGTGGCCAGGCACAAGCTGGTCGACCACTGGCGGCGCGCCGCGCGCGAGGAACGCGGCCTGCGGGTGGTCGCCGGACAGCTGGTCGAGCACGACGACCCATGGGACGAGCGGTTGGACGCCCTGGTCGCCAGGGATGTGCTCGCCACGCTCGCCCCGCACCACAGGGCCGTGCTGACGCTGCGCTACCTGGACGGCCTACCGGTCGCCGACGTGGCGCGCTATCTCGACCGGACCCTGCACGCCACGGAGGCGCTGCTGGTCCGCGCCAGGACCGCGTTCCGCAAGTCCTATGTGGAACACACCGACGAGACGGGAACGGAGGGTGGCAGTGACCGAACACAGTGATCCGCTGGACGCCCTCCGGGAGGCCATCGTGCCGGTCGAGCCGGACGCCGCGTTCGCCGCGCGGCTGCGCGGCCGTCTCGAACTCGCGGTGCTGCTGGCGAAGGGAGACAACGACATGACCACCCGACAGGATCGCTCGGTGACCGTGGAGGAGCGGACTACGCACGAGGGCGACGTCGTCTACGCGTCGCTGTGGGTGCCCGACACGGCCCGCGGCGAAGCCTTCTACCGCGCCGTGACGGGGTGGCCGATCGAGGGTGCCCAGCCGCCGATCGGCATGTCCGGCGACCGGGCCGAGCCGACGCTGTTCCTGTGCCACGCCGTGGACGACGTGCGGGCCGCGGCGGTGAAGGTGCGCGAACTGGGCGGCCAGGCCGACGAGCTGGAGCAGCGGCCGTTCGGGCTGCTCGTCGACTGCACCGACAACCAGGGCATGCGGTTCGCGCTGCTGGAGGCGCCACGTGCGGACCGCCGTCGGACGCCGGCACCGGGCCACGGTGGCCTGGTGTACCTGACCGTCGGCGTGCCGGACTCGACCGCCTACCGCGACTTCTACGGCTCGCTGTTCGGCTGGACGTTCACGCCCGGCCGGGTCGACGACGGCTGGGGCGTCACCGGGCCCAGCCCGATGACCGGCATGCACGGCGGCACGGCACGGTGCACCGTCCGGCCGATGTTCGGGGTGCGTGACATCGACGCCGCGGTGGCGGCGGTACGGACGGCAGGCGGGACGTCCACCGACCCGGAACAGCAGCCCTACGGCATGACCGCCGAGTGCGTCGACGACCAGGGCCTCGGCTTCTACCTGGGCCAGATCTGACCGGCTGACCGGTCAGCGCAGCAGCAGCCGGACGGACAGTTCGAGGCGGTTGGCGACGTCGGTGGCCGACGCGCGCCGGGTCACCCACGCGACCAGGTTGGCCATCCACACGTCGGCGATGATGCGCAGGATCGCGATGTCCTCGTCGGTGGGGCTGTCGTTGTGCATCGCCTTGAGGAACATGCGTTCCATCAGGTGCCCGACCGTCTCGATCTCGGCGGCGGCCGACGTGTCCGCGAACATGAACGCGCGGGTCATCGCCTCGGTCAGGTTCGGGTCGCGCTGCAGCGAGCGGGTGGTCCTGCCCAGCACGAACAGCAGTCGCTCGGCAGGCGTGTCACCGGGGATGGTGACCCGGTCCATCCGCTCCATGGCCTGCTCGAACTCCCTGGCCAGGCCGGACACCAGCAGGTGGATCTTGGACGGGAAGTAGCGGTAGAGAGTGCCGAGCGCGACGTCGGCCCGCTCGGCGACGGCGCGCATCTGCACGGCGTCGTACCCGCCCTTGGACGCCAGCGCGATCGTCGCGTCGATGATCCGCTTGCGGCGGTCGCGCTGGGCGGCTGAGCCGAGTTCGTCGTCGGTGAGCGCACTGAGTGCGTTCGCCCCGGCTGTCCTCGGTTTCGGCTGCGCTGGCATCTCGGGGTCCCCCTGGGCGTTTCGTCCGGATGGCACTGCGCCATCTGAGGGAAGGGTAACTCAGCCGCCGATCGCAGCAGAAACTTGTTCCAGAACTGTGCGTGCTACCGGTGAGTAAGTATCGCCACTGTTTCCGATCGGAAAACTGTAACGCGTTCTATGATGCGCTCATGTCGATCGCGACGACGGACGAGCAGCAGGCCCTCGGCAACGCCATCCGCGAATGGGCGACAGCGGCGGGCACGGTGGCGGCGGTGCGCGCCCAGGAGACCGGATCGACCTGGCGGCCGCTGTGGACGGACCTGGCGTCGAGCATCGGCCTGTTCGCGGTAGGCGTACCGGACGAACTCGGCGGTGCCGGCGGTGACCTGGTCGACGTCGCGGTCGCCGTTGAGCAGGCCGCCGCCGCCCTGGTCCCCGGCCCGGTGCTGCCGACGGCAGTGGTCGGCCAGGTGCTCGCGGCGGACCCCGCTTCGCCCGTCGCCAAGGAGTTCCTGCCCCTCATCGCCGCCGGCACGGCGACGTTCGGCGTCGCGCTGCCGGGCGTGCTGACGTCAGCCGACACACCGGACGGCGGCATCCTGATCAGCGGTGATGCCGGCCTGGCCAGCGAGGCCGACCACCTGCTGCTGTCCGCGGGCGGCCGGTGGTTCGTGGTGGACGCGGACGCGCCGGGCGTGACGGTGACACCGAGCGTGCCGTTGGACTTCTCCCGGCCGTTGGGCCACGTGCACTGCGAGGCGGTCGAGGTCGCTGCCGAGCGGTTCGTCGCCGGTGACCGGGTCGTGGACCTGGCGGTGACACTCGGGGTCGCGGAGGCGGTGGGCGTCGCGGACCGGTGCCTGCGCACGGCGGTCGAGTACGCCAAGGTGCGCGAGCAGTTCGGCCGGCCGATCGGTGCGTTCCAGGCGATCGCCCATCTGTGCGCGGAGATGCTGTGCCGCGTCGAACAGGCGGTCGCGTTGGCGTGGGACGCGGCCCGGTCCGATGCGGACCCGATCGCGGTGGCGGCCGCCGGCGCGATCGCGTTCGACGCTGCGGTGGACACGGCGAAGGACTGCATCCAGGTGCTCGGCGGCATCGGCTTCACCTGGGAACACGACGCGCATCTCTACCTGCGCCGAGCGCTGGCACTGCGGCAACTGTTCGGCGGGACAGGGACGTGGCGGCGGCGCACGGCAAGGCTGGCGCTGTCCGGCGCGCGTCGCACGGTGGACGTGGCGGTCGAGGCCGCGGACATCCCCGACCTGCCGCGTGACCGGATCGGCCTCGCCGACTCGGGCTACCTGGCCCCGCACTGGCCCGCACCGTACGGCCGCGACGCCGGACCCGCCGAACAACTGGCCATCGACAAGGCACTGGCGGACGCCGGCATCCACCGGCCCGACCTGGTGATCGGCGGCTGGGCGGCGCCCACGATCCTGGCGCACGGCACGCCCGAACAGTGCGAACGGTTCGTCGGTCCGACGCTGCGCGGCGAGATCACCTGGTGCCAACTGTTCTCCGAACCGGGCGCCGGCTCGGACCTGGCGTCCCTGCGCACGCGGGCCACGAGGGTCGAGGGTGGCTGGCGCCTGTCCGGGCAAAAGGTGTGGACGTCACTGGCAACCGTCGCCGACTGGGCCATCTGCCTGGCCCGCACCGACCCGGACTCCCCGAAACACAAGGGAATCAGCTACTTCCTGGTGGACATGAAGTCCCCCGGCATCGACATCCGCCCACTGCGCGAGATCACCGGCGACGCGGTGTTCAACGAGGTGTTCCTGGACGACGTCTTCGTGCCCGAGGACTGTCTGGTGGGCGAGGAGAACGGCGGCTGGCGGCTGGCACGGACCACACTGGCCAACGAACGGGTGGCGATGAGCGGCGGCTCGTCACTCGGCGAGGGCGTGGAGCGGTTGTTGGCGGTCGCCGCAGGCCAGGGTCGAGCCGACGACGTCGAGGAACACGAACGCATCGGCGCGCTGTGTGCGCAGGGAATGGCGACGGCGTTGCTGGATCTGCGGACGACGTTGCGAGCGCTGGACGGCCGCGAACCCGGCCCGGAGTCGAGCGTGCGGAAACTGGTCGGGGTGGAACACCGACAGGCGGTGGCGGAGGCGGCACTGGACCTGCTCGGCCCGGCAGGTGCGACCCAGGACGGGGCGCTGGCGGACCTGGTACACGAGTTCCTGCTCACCAGGTGCCTCAGCATCGCCGGCGGCACAACGCAGGTATTGCGCGGCGTGGTCGCCGAACGAGTCCTGGGCCTACCACGCCAACAACTCACCTGATCGACATGTCAGATCGACGTGTCCGCATCGGCACGCCGGGGTGCGGCCGGACCTCGCCGTGATCTCGCCTGATCTTGCCGGGATCTTGCCGGCATCGGACGAGTCTCGCCGGAATGACGACACGCGCGGACTTTTCGCTTGTCGCGAACAATCGCGTCGGTCGATCTCGCTGGGGCGACGACACGCTGACAATGTAGTAAGCGCGAAGCGAACGGTGGGCACGCAGGCGACGGTGGTGATATGGCCGCCGAAACGGCGACGCGGACGGGTGACACGCGCGCGGGTAACGGACGCGGCCGGCACGGCCCAGGCGAAATCAGGGCACCGCTGTGTCGCTGTGTCGCGTATCGGCGGTTCGCCGGAAGCGGAATTCTTCGGCGTGTCGACTGTTCGTTGAAAGCGAAATGCGCGGACTGTGAACGTTCGCTGGGATCGGGATGTTTGCATGCGTCCGCTGTTCGCGGGAGGCGGAGCCACTACGCGTGCTGACTGTTTCGCGGGGATCTGATTAGTGGGCGTGGCGGCTGTTCGCGGCAAGTGGAGCTTGTGCGCGTGTTGGCTGTTCGCGGGGAGCTGATTTGGTGGGTGTGTCGGCTGTTCGCTGCGAGGTGAGTGCATTGACGATCCGACTGTTCGCTCGACGCGTAATGCTGTGGGTATGTTTACACTTCGCCGGAAGCGGAATGAGTGTGATATTTGACTGTTTCGCCGCGCGCTGAATTGCCGGGTGTCGAGTTGTTCGCCGGAAGGTGAATGGTTCCGTGTGTCGACTGTTCGCGACAAGCTGACTTTTCGGCGCGTCTTGGCCTGTTCGCGGTGGGCGGAACTTCTTCACGTGTCGACCGCTCGGTGAGATGGTGAGAATTGGGTCTGGGCAAAGCGAAGCGGGGCCGGCCGAAGCCTGCCCCGCCGTGCTTGTCGGGTGACGTCAGTTCGGATCGCCTCAGGGCGACCCTCAGCTGAGGCGCTCCAGGACCATCGCCATGCCCTGGCCGCCGCCCACGCACATCGTCTCCAAGCCGAACTGCTTGTCGTGGAACTGCAGCGAGTTGATGAGGGTCGTGGCGATTCGAGCTCCCGTCATCCCGAACGGGTGGCCCACCGCGATCGCACCGCCGTTCACGTTCAGGCGGTCGATGTCGATCCCCAGGTCCTGGTACGACGGGATCACCTGGGCAGCGAACGCCTCGTTGATCTCGACCAGGTCGATGTCACCGATGCTCATTCCGGCGCGCGCCAATGCCTTCTTCGACGCCTCGACCGGGCCGTACCCCATGATCTCCGGCGACAGGCCGGTCACCCCGGTCGACACGATCCGGGCCAATGGTGTGACGCCCAGTTCCTTCGCCTTCGTGTCCGACATGATCACCAGGGCCGCCGCGCCGTCGTTCAACGGGCAGCAGTTGCCGGCCGTGACCCGGCCGTCGGGGCGGAAGACCGGCTTCAGTGCCGCCGTCTTCTCGTAGGTCACGCCGGGGCGGGGGCCGTCGTCGGCCGATACGACCCGGCCGTCGGGCAGGGTGACCGGCGTGATCTCGCGGGCCCAGAAGCCGTCCGCGATGGCCTTTTCCGCCAGGTTCTGCGAGCGGACGCCGAACTCGTCCATCTCGCGCCGTGACACGCCCTTCAACCGGGCCAGGTTCTCCGCCGTCTGGCCCATCGCGATGTAGACGTCCGGGATGGAGCCGTCCTCGCGCGGGTCGTGCCACGAGTCCGTGCCCGAGCCGGCCGTCTCGACCGTGCGGGCCTCCGCGTCGGCGAACACCGGGTTGTGCGTGTCCGGCCACGAGTCCGAGCTGCCCTTCGCGAACCGGGACACCGTCTCCACGCCCGCGCTGATGAACACGTCACCCTCGCCGGCCTTGATGGCGTGCATCGCCATCCGGCTGGTCTGCAGGCTGGACGAGCAGTATCGCGTCACCGTGCAGCCGGGGATGTGGTCGTAGCCCAGCATCACCGCCACGACGCGGCCCATGTTGAAGCCCTGCTCACCGCCGGGCAGGCCGCAGCCCAGCATGAGGTCGTCGATGTCGGCCGGGTCCAGCTGGGGCACCTTCGCCAGGGCGGCCTTGACGATCTGCACTGTGAGGTCGTCGGGGCGTATGTCGACCAGTGAACCCTTGCCCGCCCGACCGATCGGGGACCTGGCTGTGGAAACGATCACTGCCTCGGGCATTGCGGCACTCCTTCGTGTCGAACCGGCGATTGTTCAAGAGTCCGGCGATTACCCAAGAGTAGTGTCGTGCGCCACTGTCAGCGGTCCGGAATGTGACGAACCGAACGGTGTTAGGGGGTGGCGAGCGTCGGCCCGACCGACGGCAGCGGTGACGGCACCGGCGGTGCCATCTCCTCGGCCGCCAGCGCCACCTTGGTGAGCAGGTCGGCCCGCTCCTGCTGGGACCGCCGGGCCCGCTCCGCCGTCCACACGCCGGCCGCCGCGCACACCGGCGCCAACAGCACCGACGCGGCCGCCTCGTAACCGGCGGCGTTCGGGTGGAAGCGGTCCGGACTGAACAGGTCACCCGGCCGGGCGAAGAACTCCGGCGACAACAGCGCCGCCAGCGATACAGCGACGCACCCGGTCCGCTCGACCACCACTCTCTGCGCCTTGGCCAGCAGCAGGCTCCATGCCTTGGCTATGGCGCGCAGCGGCTGCGGGATGGGCCGGATCGCGCCCAGGTCCGGGCATGTCCCGGCGACCACCGCGACGCCCGCGGACCGCAACCGCGCCAACTGCACGCCCAGCAGCCGGGCCGACTCGCGTACCGACAGTCGGTCGGTCACGTCATTGGCACCGATGATGACCAACGCCACGTCCGGCCGGTCGGCGAGCGCCAGGTCGACCTGCGCGGCCAGGTCTCGCGTGGTGGATCCGCTGATGGCGTACGTCGTGAGCCGCACCGGCCGATCGGCCTCCTCGGCCAGCCCCCTGGCCAGCAGCACGCCGGGCAGCTGGTTCGGCAGGTCGACGCCCAGGCCGGCGGCTGACGAGTCGCCGAACACCGCGAACCGCAGCGGCTTGTCGCCGCCGGCGCCCGGACTGCCGGCGACCTGGCCGCCGCCGAAAACCGGTCCGCTGCTGACAACCGGGTCACCGCCGGCGACCGGGCCGTTGCCGGCGACCACGCCGTTGCCAATAACCGAGCCGCTGCCGGCGACTGGGCCGCCGCCGACAACTGGGCCGTTGCCGTCGGGCAGGTACACGCCGTCCGCGTTGAGCGGCGGGTCCTCCCGTACCCCGATCACGTTCCTGGCACGTTTGGCCTGTTCGGTGAGCAGCCCGTACGTCGCGCCGGACAGCCCTCCCACTGTGCCTGCCAACACCGCCGCGGTCCGGAAACCACGTGTCCCCACCATGTCGACACACCTCCCCAGGTACGCCCGCATCACTCAGTTTTTACAACCGTGGGATCGGCCCCTTTCGTTCCCGCGCCACCTTCTCTTGGTCAGATCGTCACCCGACCGATATGGGTTAGCACTTCGACGACGTGACCTGCGGGTACTCTGCGGCGCACGACAGGCGCTCGAACAGGCAGAACCCGGAGGAACCCGCGGTGGAGTACGCCGAGCACGTGGCCGACCTGGTGGGCAACACCCCCCTCGTGCGGCTCAACTCGATCACGCACGGCCTCGCGCCGCTCGTGCTGGCCAAGGTCGAGTACCTCAATCCCGGCGGCAGCGTGAAGGACCGGATCGCGCTGCGCATGGTGGAGGCCGCCGAGCGGTCCGGCGAACTGCGGCCCGGCGGCACGATCGTCGAGCCGACCTCCGGCAACACCGGTGTCGGCCTGGCCATCGTGGCCCAGCGCAAGGGCTACAAATGCGTGTTCGTGTGCCCGGACAAGGTGTCCGAGGACAAGCGCAACGTGCTCAAGGCGTACGGCGCCGAGGTGGTCGTGTGCCCGACCGCGGTGCCGCCGGAGCACCCCAGCTCCTACTACAACGTGTCGGACCGGCTCGTGCGCGAGATCGACGGCGCGTGGAAGCCCGACCAGTACGCCAACCCGGAGAACCCGGCCAGCCATTACCACACCACCGGCCCCGAGCTGTGGAAGCAGACCGAGGGTCGGATCACGCACTTCGTCGCCGGTGTGGGCACGGGCGGCACCGTCAGCGGTACCGGCAAGTTCCTCAAGGAGGCCAGCGGGGGCCGGGTCCGGATCATCGGCGCCGACCCGGAGGGCTCCGTCTACTCCGGCGGCAGCGGCCGGCCCTACCTGGTGGAGGGCGTCGGCGAGGACTTCTGGCCCACCACGTACGACCGGGAGATCTGCGACGAGATCATCGCCGTCTCCGACGCCGATTCCTTCGACATGACCCGCCGCCTGGCCCGCGAGGAGGCGCTGCTGGTCGGCGGTTCGTGCGGCATGGCGACCGCGGCGGCGCTGCGGCTGGCCGAGCGCCTCGGTCCGGACGACGTCGTCGTCGTGCTGCTGCCCGACGGTGGCCGCGGCTACCTCAGCAAGATCTTCAACGACGAGTGGATGGCCGACTACGGCTTCCTCGAGGACTCCGGTCCGAGCGCCCGCGTCGCCGACGTCCTGGACGACAAGGAGGGC
>DASZXM010001023.1:0-6776 GCA_035546415.1 Pseudonocardiaceae bacterium | reverse complement strand
GCGGGCAGATCCTGGCCGACGACATCCTGCCCGTCCCGCCGACCCAGCCGGAGACCAGGTTCTCCGACCTGCCGTACCTGGTGCCGCTGCTGGCGGCCGTGCACCAGCCGGTGCCGCACGTGGTGGTCGTGGCCGACAAGGTCGACGGCTGGTTCCGTGCCGTGGACCGGCACGGGCAGGAGGTGCCCACGCGGCCGGTGCACGGCAGTGACCAGGACGTCCATCCGGTCAGCGGCGGGGGTTTCGCGCACAAGAACATCGAGAGCCGCGCCCGGGAGACCGTGCGGCAGAACGAGCAGGAGATCGCCGACGAGGCGGCCAGGCTGGCCGAGCAGGTCGGCGCGGCCGTGCTGATCGTGGTCGGCGAGGTGCAGGCGCGCTCCGCATTGCACGCGGCGCTGCCACCGCACCTCCAGCGGATCACCGCCGAACTGGACACCGACGCCGCGGCCGTCGACCGGGACGCGGTGCTCGCCGACGCGGACCGGCTACTCGCCCAACACGTCGCCCAGCGGGACGCCGAGATGCTGGACCGCTTCCGCGCCGGCACCGCGCACGACACCGCGCGGCAGGGGGTCGCCGACGTGGCCGAAGCGCTGCGCCGCGGCCAGGTCGAGACGCTGCTGGTCACCGACCCGGTGATCGCCGATCGCACCGTGCTCGTCGGCGCGGACCGCACGCAGGTGGTCGCCACGCCGGGCGACCTGCCCGAGGCCGGCACGCTCTTCGTGGAACGTGCCGACGAGGCCCTGCCGGTGGCCGCGCTCGCGACGGCGGCCGATGTGCTGGTCCTGGCCGGCGGCGAGGCCGGTGGCGAGGCGGTCAAGGACGGTGTCGGCGCGTTGTTGCGCTACGCGCTGTGACGACATGCCTCGGCCGGGCCCGCGAGTGTGCCGGCCCGGCCGAGGGAAGGGATGGTCAACCCACGGTGAGCCGCCGTTCGGACAGCAGCGCCCGTGCGGCGTCGGCGATGGCCGCCGCGTCGATGCCGGCCGTGGCCAGCAGTTCCTCCGGTGTGCCGGACGTCGGCATCTCGTGCACGGCGAGTTTGCGCACCACGACCGGGTCGCTGAAGTCCGCCAGGACGTCCAGCACGGCGTCGCCCAGGCCGCCCTCGGCCCAGTGGTCCTCCACGGTGACCAGCGCGTGCGTGTCACCCGCCGCCTGGCGCACCGCCGCCTCGTCGATCGGCTTGATCGAGTAGCAGTCCAGCACGCGCACCTCGATGCCCTCCGCGGCCAGCGTCTCCGCCGCCGAGACGGCCTCGTCCACCGTCACGCCACAGGCGACCACCGTGACGTGGTCGTCGGCCGAGGATCGCACGACACGGCTGCCGCCGATCCGGATCTCCTCGTCCGGATCGGTGCGCACCGTCGTGCCGCCGCGCAGCGTGCGCAGATAGGAGATGCCGGGGCGGTTGGCCATCGCGGTGACCAGCCGGGCCGTCTGGTTGGCGTCCGACGGGTGCAGCACCGTGCTGCCGTGCACGGCCCGCAGCGCCGCGATGTCCTCCAGGGCCATCTGCGACGGACCGTCCGCGCCGATGGACACGCCCGCGTGCGAACCGGACAGCCGCAGGTCCGCCCGGGAGATCGCCGCCATCCGGATGAAGTCGTAGGCCCGGGACAGGAACGCCGCGAACGTCGACGCGTACGGCGTCCAGCCGCGTACCTGGAAGCCGACGGCGGCGGCGATCATCTGTTGTTCGGCGATGAACATCTCGAAGTACCGGTCCGGATGCGCCTTCGCGAACAGTTCGCTGTGCGTCGAGTTGGACACCTCGCCGTCCAGCGCGACCACGTCCGGCCGGACCGTGCCCAGCGCGGCCAGCGCCTCGCCGTAGGCCAGCCGGGTGGCGACCTTCTCCCCCACGTCCCAGTGCGGCAGCCGGTGCTCACCGTCGCTGGGGAAGACGTGCGGCGACGTGCCGTCGCCCGGCTTCGCGACGTGCACGGACAGGTCGCGGCGGCCGCCCAGCTCGGCGATCGCGGCCTCGGGGTCGTCCAGGGGCTTGCCGTGCTTGCCCTCCAGGTTCTCCACCGCCTTGACGCCCTTGCCCTTCACGGTCCTGGCGAACAGGGCCGTCGGCCGGTCCGTCGTCGCCTCCGCCTCGGCGTAGGCCGCCTCGATGGCGTCCAGGTCGTGGCCGTCCAGTGTGATCGCGTGCCAGCCGAACGCCTCCGCGCGCCGCGCGTACGTGTCCAGGTCCCAGCCGACCATCGTCTCCCGTGTCTGGCCGAGCCGGTTGACGTCCACGATCGCCGTCAGGTTCGCCAGCCGGTAGTGGGCGGCGTGCTCGAACGCCTCCCACATCGAGCCCTCGGCCATCTCGGAGTCACCGCACAACACCCACACCCGGTAGGGCAGCCGGTCCAGCTCGCGACCGGCCAGGGCGACGCCGACGCCGATCGGCAGGCCCTGACCGAGCGACCCGGTGGCCACGTCGGTCGGTGGGATGCGCGGTGTCGGGTGGCCCTCCAGCCGGCTGCCGAGCTTCCGGTAGGTGAGGAACTCCTCGTCGGTGATCGCGCCCGCCGCCCTGAGCATGCTGTAGTACAGCGGCGACGCGTGGCCCTTGGAGAAGATCAGGTGGTCGTTGTGCGGGTCGTCGGGATGCTGGTAGTCCAGTTTCAGGTGTCCGTCCATCAGGACCGCCATCAGGTCGGCGGCCGACATGGACGAGGTCGGGTGACCGGAGCCGGCCGCCGCGCTGACCCGCACCGACTCGATGCGCAGCTGCTGGGCGAGGTCGTGCCGGAAGCCGTTGTCTGCCATGGCAGTTCTCCTCAAGAGTGCTCAGGAAGCGGAAGCGCCGAGTAGCTGGTCGCGTTTGCCGGCGATGCCGTCGAACAGCTCCTGGAACGAGGCGGCGAACTTGTCCACGCCCTCCCGTTCCAGCGTGGCGACGACATCGTCGTAGTCGATGCCCGCGTCGGCGAACGCCCGCAGTGTGGCACGTGCGGCGTCGACGTCGTCCGTCAGCGTCTCGGCAACCTTCCCGTGGTCGACGAACGCCTCGACGGTCGCGCGGGGCATCGTGTTCACGGTGTCCGGCCCGATCAGCTGCTCCACGTACCAGGTGTCCGGTCGGTCCGGGTCCTTCATCGACGTGGACGCCCACAGGCACCACTGCGGCGTCGCGCCGATGGCGGCCAGATCGGCCCACTCCGGGCCGCTGAACACGTCCAGGTACGTCTGGTAGGCCAGCTTCGCGTTGGCGACCGCGAGCGTGCCCTTCAGCTCGTCGTGCCCGCCGACCCGGTCCAGCCGCCGGTCCGCCTCGGTGTCCACCCGGGACACGAAGAACGACGCGACGGACGCCACGGACCGCGGGTCGCCGCCCTCGCGGACCAGCCGGCGCAGCCCCCGCAGGTACGCCTCGGCCGCCGCCTTGTGCCGTTCCAGCGAGAACAGCAGCGTCACGTTGACCGGGATGCCCCGCGCGACCGACTCCTCGATCGCGGGCAGGCCCGCTTCGGTGCCCGGGATCTTGACCATCAGGTTGGGCCGGTCGACCAGCCGGTGCAGCCGGGCCGCCTCGGCCGTGGTGGCCGCGGTGTCGTGTGCCAGGCGCGGGTCGACCTCCAGTGACACCCAGCCGTGGTGCCGGCCAGTGTCGGCCTCGAAGATCGACCGGAGCACGTCGCACGCGGCACGCACGTCGGCGACGGCGAGCGCGAGGAAGACCTCCTTCGGGTCGGTCTCCGACCGCAGCACGTCCCGCAACTGCTGGTCGTAGGCGTCACCTTCGGCGATGGCACCGGCGAAGATCGTCGGATTCGACGTCACCCCTCGGATACCGGCCTCGATGGTGCGATCCAGCTCACGCTCCTGGACGAAACGCCGGGACAGGTAGTCGACCCACGGACTCTGGCCACGTTCCACGAGTTCGTGCAATGGTGTGCGCACCACAACCTCCTTCGGGGTGGGACCGTGCACTCCTGGGGGCGTACCCGACGGCGAGATGCCGAAACGTCGGTCAGGCGTCCGTGAGCAGGCCGTGGACGGCGCGTTCGACGGACTCCCGGACCCGGGTACGGGACAGGTCGGCGGAGCCGAGCTCGTCCAGCGCGGGCCCGATCGTCACGCCGCGCTCGAACAGGTCCACCAGCCTCGGGTCCACATAGGACTTGCGGACGACGGCGGGAGTGTTGCCCAGGTGTTCGGCTACCTCACGGTACATCTGGGTGACCGCCCTGCGGGTCCGCGCCGAACCGGCCAGGGCGGCCGCCGCCAGCACCGTCGCGTTCCACGTGCGGAGGTCCTTGACCGTGAAGTCGCCGCCGACCAACTCCTGGAACCGCGCGTTGACGTCGTCGGCGCGCACCTCGCGCCAGGTCCGGCCGGTCCGGTAGACGAGCAGGCGGTCGCTGCCCGAGCGGGTCCGCCTCAGGCCGGCGACCGCCTTGGCCAGCAGCGGGTCGGTCAGGGTCAGCGTCCGCTGGACGCCGCCCTTGGCCCGGTAGTCGAAGCTGACCCGCTCGCCGCGTACGGTGACGTGCTCGCGCAGCAGCGTCGCGACTCCGTAGCTGCCGTTCTGCTCGACGTACTCCTCGCCACCGGTCCGGAACACGCCCTGGTCCAGCATCCGCAGGCTCACCGCCAGCGTCCGGGAGCAGGAGAAGCCACGGCCGCGCAGGTCCTCCGCCACGGCCTTCCGGAACGCCGGCAGTGCCGGCGCCAGTTCCAGCACCCGGTCGAACTTCTCCGCGTCCCGCTGCCGGCGCCACTCGTCGTGGTAGAGGTACTGTTTGCGGCCGGCGTCGTCGACGCCGACCGCCTGGATGTGGCCGTTGGGCCACGGGCAGATCCACACGTCCCGCCAGGCGGGCGGGATCACCAGCGCCTTGATGCGCTCCACCTGCTCGCCGTCCAGTGCCCGACCGTTCTCGTCCAGGTATCGGAAGCCCCTGCCGGTACGTCGTCGGGTCCAGCCCGGCTTCGCGACGAGGCTGCGCCGCAACCGCACCGCTCAGCTCCGATGTGCGCCGTGCAGCGAACGCTCGGCGCGCAGCCGCTCCACCATGTGCGGGTAGTGCAGTTCGAACGCCGGCCGTTCGGACCGGATGCGCGGCAGTTCGTGGAAGTTGTGCCGCGGTGGCGGGCAGGACGTGGCCCACTCCAGGGAGTTGCCGTAGCCCCACGGGTCGTCGACGGCGGCGACCTCGCCGTACCGGTAGGACTTGAACACGTTGTAGACGAACGGCAGCACGGACGCGCCCAGCACGTAGGCGCCGATGGTGGACACCGTGTTGAGGGTGGTGAAGTTGTCCGACGGCAGATAGTCGGCGTACCGACGGGGCATGCCTTCGTCCCCCAGCCAGTGCATCACCAGGAACGTCGTGTGGAACCCGACGAACGTGGTCCAGAAGTGCAGTTTTCCCACGCGTTCGTCCAGCATCCGGCCGGTCATCTTCGGGAACCAGAAGTAGATGCCGGCGTAGGTGGCGAACACGATGGTCCCGAACAGCACGTAGTGGAAGTGCGCCACCACGAAATACGTGTCGTGGATGTGGAAGTCCAGTGAGGGCGCGGCGAGCAGCACGCCCGTGAGGCCGCCGAACAGGAACGTCACCAGGAAGCCGAGACTGAACAGCATCGGCGTCTCGAACGTCAGCTGGCCCTTCCACATCGTGCCGATCCAGTTGAAGAACTTGATCCCGGTCGGCACGGCGATCAGGAACGTCATGATCGAGAAGAACGGCAGCAGCACGGCGCCGGTGGCGAACATGTGGTGCGCCCACACGGTGAACGACAGGCCCATGATCGAGAACGTCGCGTAGATCATGCCCTTGTAGCCGAACAGCGGCTTGCGGGAGAACACCGGGAAGATCTCGGTGACGATGCCGAAGAACGGCAGCGCCACGATGTAGACCTCGGGATGGCCGAAGAACCAGAACAGGTGCTGCCACAGGATCGCGCCGCCGTGCGACGGGTCGTAGACGTGTGCGCCGAGCCTGCGGTCGGCCTCCAGCGCGAGCAGCGCCGCGGTCAGGATCGGGAACGCGGCCAGGATCAGCACGGCCGTGGCCAGGATGTTCCAGGTGAAGATCGGCATCCGGAACAGCGTCATGCCCGGGGCGCGCAGGCAGACCACGGTGGTGATCATGTTCACCGCACCGAGGATCGTGCCCAGCCCGCTGAGCACCAGCCCCATGATCCACAGGTCGCCGCCGACGCCCGGCGAGTGCGTCACGTCCGACAGCGGCGTGTACGCCGTCCACCCGAAGTCCGGCGCGCCGGCGGGCGTGAGGAACGCGCCCAGAACGACCAGCCCGCCGAACGCGAACAGCCAGAACGACAGCGCGTTGAGCCTCGGGAACGCCACGTCCGGCGAGCCGATCTGCAACGGGAGGATGCAGTTGGCGAACCCGAACAACGTCGGTGTCGCATACAGCAGCAGCATGATCGTGCCGTGCATGGTGAACAGCTGGTTGTACTGCTCCTGGGAGAGGAACTGCAGCCCCGGCCGTGCCAGCTCGGTGCGCATCAACAGCGCCATCACTCCGCCGACCATGAAGAACCCGAACGACGTCGTCAGGTACATGATCCCGATCTGCTTGGGATCGGTGACCCGGGTCAGCTGCGACAACGCCCCGCCCTTGACCGGACGCCGTACCGGGCGCGCACGGGTCTGTGGCGGGACCTCAGTGGTGGCCATGCCGCCCGCATACCCACC
This sequence comes from Pseudonocardiaceae bacterium, assembly GCA_035546415.1. Taxonomy (GTDB): domain Bacteria; phylum Actinomycetota; class Actinomycetes; order Mycobacteriales; family Pseudonocardiaceae; genus DATEPR01. The sequence goes on along the minus strand of DASZXM010001023.1, from coordinate 97 downwards.
TCCGGTGGGCTCCAACCACCGGTTCGGCAGTGTTATCGGTCGGCCGTCAGCGGGTACGCCGTCGGCATGAGTGAGCGTGTGCGCATCAAACGGCTCG
>DASZXM010001022.1:0-2378 GCA_035546415.1 Pseudonocardiaceae bacterium | reverse complement strand
GGCCGCCGCCCGGCGCATCAGCGGCCGGATGACGGGGGCGGCGCGGCGGGCGAACGCGAAACCGCGCCGGTCCGAGCCGGCGATCACGGCCTCGATGACGGCCGTGCGGTGGCGGCCGTCGCTGCCGCGGCCGCGCGGCGTGGCATGGGTCTCCACGACGCTGCCGGCGCCCTCGCCGTCGACGATCCGCATCACCACCGTCCGCGGTTCCGGGCAGGTGAACTCGGCGCGCACCGGCACCCCGAGCCGAGGGCCGACGCGGAACGTCACCGCGACGGTGAACCGGTCGTCCGCGTCGGTGACGTCCACCTCCGGCGGCGCCGACAGGACCGCGAGCCGGGTGAACGAGTACGGGTGGAACCACGCACCGTGCCACGGGTCCAGCCGGTTGGCCACGACATCCGCCGGCTCGCACACCCCGACCATGGTCGCGACCGCCGCCAGGCTCCTGCCGGCCGGTGGGCGTGCCGGTACGACCGGTGCGGGAAGCGGGACTTCGCCGCCGACCGTGTCCAGCCGAACCCAGGCCAGCACACCGTCGTCGTGCGACGGCACGCACCGCCACCCGGAGTCGCCGGTCGCGCCGATCCGCAGTCCGTGCCACCGGCACAGCAGCGCACCGTTGTCCACAGTGGCCAGTGCCAGTGGCGCGCCGAGGTGCGGGCACGCGCCGGGCCCGACGACCAGCGAGCCGTCGCCGTCGCGCCAGGCGACCAGTTCGACACCGGCGACGGTGATCCCGTACGGCCGGTCGCTCCGGATCTCGCCGCTGGCGGCCAGCACGTACCAGTTGCCCGACGGACGGGCCTCGGCTCGTTTGCGAGCCGCCTCGATCAGGCCGGGTTTCGCGTCGGCGTAGGTCGGTGTCTGGCGCGCCCAGTCGGTGGCCGGGATGGGCTGCAACGGCCAGCGCCGTGGCCAGGTGGGCATGGTCATCCTCCTCGTCCGGTCGGCAGGAACCGGCCGGTGGTCGGTACGGACCACAGCGTGTGGCCGGCCAGGCCCCACCGGGCCAGCAGGCAGTTCGCGGCGTGCCAGCCGGGGCTGGCGGCCCGTTCCATGAGCGCGACGGGCAGGTCGATCCGGATGCCGTCGCCGGCCAGCACCAGGCCGTCGACGGGGGTGCGCACGGAGGGGCGGCGAGCGAAGTCGCCGACGCCGAACAGCGGGCAGTCCGCCCGCCACCGCACCGACTCCGCGACGACGCGGGCGGTCGCCGTCTCCGGGTAGAGCGCGTGCAGCCGCCGCACGGTCCGCTCGCGCAGTGTGCCGTCGTCGCGGGCGGAGTAGGCGTGCAGTTCGACCACCGAGCCACCGGTGCGGGCCCGCCAGTCGCGGGCTTCGCGCTCGTAGCGGTCCAGGACGCTGACGTTGTCCAGCGGTGCCAGGCCACCGGTGCCCAGGAACGCCGGGCGGTCCGCGCGCACCGAGCGGTCCAGCCACAGCCGCTGCACCAGGAACGGTGGCGCGGTGCGCAGGCCGGCCACCCGCTGCCGCCACGCGGGATCGGCCAGGTCCGGCGAGTTCGCGACGATGCTCCGCAGCCCGGCGACATCGGTGGCCAGGACGACACCGCCCACGTCCCACTGCTCCCCCGCGCCGCCGTGCACCCGGAACCAGCCGGGACCGGCGACCTCCACCGTCGTCACCTCCGTCGACGTCCGGAAGTCCACGTCCCGCGCGGCCAGGTGGTCGCGCAGCGGGGACCACAGGGCCACGTCGAAGGACGCGTCAGGCACGTCGAACACCAGGCCCTCGCTGGAGCCCAGGAAGTACAGGTGGAACATGGTGGCCAGTTCGGCCGCGGACAGCTCGTCCGGCTGCGCGAAGAAGCTTCGGGAGAACACCTCGAAGGCCAGGTGCCGGGCTGCCGAGGGAAAGTTGATGCGGCGCAGGAACGTGGCGGCGTCCATGTCGTCCAACCGGTGGTAGATCCGCGGCACCGACACCGCGGCGAGTGGCGCCGCCGCGCGCACGTTCAGCCGCAGCAGGTCGCGCACGCCGAACGTGGGGCTGCGCAACGCGAACGCGATGGCGTTCCACGGCGGGGTACGCGGCAGGCCGCGGAACGTGTCCCACCTGCCCTGCCCGTCGACCAGCGGGTAGTCGTCGAGCGGGACGAGCCGGCGCAGGTCGGGATCGGTGCGGCGCAGCAGGGCGCGCAGGTTGTAGTACTGGCGGAAGAACGCGTGGAAGCCGCGGCTCATCGACCGGGGTACGCCGTCGGCCGTCTCGGTCCACGACGCCACCCGGCCGCCCAGCCGGGGCTCGCGTTCCAGCACGACCACCGAGACGCCGCGCTCGGCCAGCCCGGTCGCCGCCGCGAGCCCCGCGATGCCGCCGCCGATCACGGCGACACGGGGCCGGTGCGCGAGCAC
>DASZXM010001021.1:0-3724 GCA_035546415.1 Pseudonocardiaceae bacterium | reverse complement strand
AGCCGCATGAGGACGACTTGACAATAGTTTCCGCAATGAGCAACTATTGTCGGCATGGTCACCGACGAGCTGGCAGCAGTGTTGCGGGCGTTGGCCGATCCGGCACGACTGCGGGTGGTCGAGCTGCTCAGCGAGTCACCTCGTCGGGCCGGTGAACTCGCCGACCATCTCGGCGTGTCGGCGCCGACCATGAGCAAGCACCTGCGGGCGCTGCTGACCGCCGGGATCGTCGACGACGAGCGGCGGCACGAGGACGCCCGGGTGCGGGTCTTCCGGTTGCGGCCGGACTCCGTCGTCGCCGTGCGGGCGTGGCTGGACCAGATCCAGGCGCACTGGGACGAGCAACTCGGGTCGTTCAAGGCCCACGTCGAAGGCAGGGGGAAGCAATGAGCGACGACGCTGCGATCACCTCGGCGGTCGAGGTGGCCGTCGACGCGGACACCGCCTTCACGGCGTTCACCGAGGAACTGGACCTGTGGTGGGTGCGAGGTCCGATCAACCACCACGCGTCCGGCCGACTGCTGGAGTTGCGGTGTGAGCCGGGGGTCGGCGGCCGCCTGCTGGAGGTCTACCCGGACGGCGCGCTGGAACTGGCCCGGATCACCGCGTGGGAGCCGGGCAAGCGGCTGGCGTGGACCAGTTCGATCGACGACGTGCGCACCGAGGTGTTCTTCGAGCCGTCCGGCGCCGGCACGCTGGTCCGCGTCGTGGCCCGGATACCGGCCGGTGGCCAGGACCGCGGCGGCACGTCGTGGACGCGCGTCGTGCCCAAGTGGTTCGGCCCGTGGTGCGCGCGGCGCGACGAGGTGCCGCACGAGGTGCGCGATCTGGCTCGGCTCGCGCTCGGCGTGTCGTATGCCAAGCCGGCCGCCGCCGCCCGCTGGCTGGCCGCCACGTTCGGGTTCGCATCGCCCGATCCGCTGCCGGAAGGCCCCGATCCGTTGCCGGAAGGGCATTACGGCCACCCGTGGATCGAGTTCCGGATCGGCGACAGCTCACTGATGATCTTCAAGCTGACCGGCGACCGGCCGGCCGGCGACCGGGTGCACGTGCCGTGGGTGTATGTGGACGACGTCGCCGAGCACTTCCGGCACGCGACGGAGTGCGGCGCGACGATCGTGACGAAGCTGGACAGCCCGTGGGGTCTGCCGTTCTACGTCGCGGACGACCTGGAGGGCAACCGGTGGACGTTCGCCCAGGCACGTCCGACCATGCGCTGAGCGGATACCCGTGCTCGGCCAGCCCGCCTGCCGCGACGAACCCGCCGGAGCGTCGGGCGGTCCCACGGCCCGGTCCGCCCGGCTCGTCCGCCGGCCGGCATACCGTTCGTGCGGCCGGGCCGACGCCCGGTGGCGTTCCTCGATTTTTCGGTGCGAGGGAGACGTGGCAGCAGGAATGTGATCAGGGACACGGCGCGATGTCTATGATCGGCCGCACACCCGATCGACTTGTCAGGCCTGGTCGAATAGCCTGAATCGATCGTGGCGGTGGGGCTCGCCACTCCCGGCGTTCCGGGGAGAACCGCGGTCGGTCGACCGCCAACGGTCCCTACTTTGGTCCGGACACGTGTCCTGGTGGACTCGAAGTAGGGAGGTGCGGGGTGAGCGACGCCGTCCCCGGGACGGCCGACGTCATCGACCCCGATGTCGATGTCACGGTCCGATCCCAGCGCGCCGAACTGGTGCGCACCCACGGTGCGGTACTCGGTGTGATCGCCGTCGGCGGCGCACTGGGCGCGCTCGCCCGCTACGGCATCGCCGAACTCCTTCCCACCCGTCCCGGCCACTTCCCCTGGGGCACGTTCGCCACGAATGTCACCGGCTGCTTCCTCATCGGTGTGCTCATGGTGCTGATCACCGAGGTCTGGTCGGCGCACCGGCTGGCCCGCCCGTTCCTCGGTGTCGGGTTCCTCGGTGGGTTCACCACCTTCTCCACCTACGCCAACGAGACCCGTGCCCTGCTGCGGCCGGGCACCGTCGGCCTGGCCAGCGTCTACCTGGCCGGCACGCTGGTCTGCGCGCTGCTGGCCGTGATCGCCGCGACGTGGCTGACCCGCACCCTCACCGGCGTGGCAGGACGGCGCGCCGGATGACCGCCGTCCTCGTCGTCGTCGGTGCCATGATCGGCGCCCCGCTGCGGTACCTCACCGACCGCACCGTGCAGATCCGGCACGACACCGTCTTTCCCTGGGGCACCCTGTCGGTCAACGCCGCGGGCTGTCTGATCCTGGGTGGCCTCACCGGTGCCGGACTGTCACTGCCCGCCCCGTGGCTGGCCCTCCTGGGCACCGGGTTCTGCGGCGCGCTGACCACCTACAGCACCTTCAGCTACGAGACGGTGAAACTGCTGGAGCAGCGGGCCTACTTCTACGCGGCGATGAACGTGGTCGTCAGCGTCCTGATCGGCGTGGGCGCCGCACTGCTCGGCTACACCGTGGTCGGCTCGCTCGTCGCCTGACCGCCGCCGTGTGGCCGAACCGCCGTCGATCGACGTCGTATCGTTTTGGACCGAACGTGACGGTCAAGGCGTTCGATGCGCCTGGCCGCTGAGAACCCACCTGGGGCTACCTTCCTGCGCTCCCAAGCCGAGGCGATGGAGCGACCCTGGGAGTCGCTCCACCGTCCCGGGACTAGTTCCGTCCGGCCATGACGCCCCCATCGACGTCGAGGATGGCGCCGGTGACCCAACTCGCCTGGTCGGACAGCAGATAGGACACGGCATTCGCGATGTCCTCCGGAGCGCCGACGCGGCCCAGCGGGTGGAACGGGTTGAAGCCGGCGATGGTCTCGTCGAGCTTGTCCTCGGGCAGGAAACCGAGGTACAGCGGTGTCTTGACCACGGCGGGCGCCACACAGTTCACGCGGATCTTGTGGGGCGCGAGCTCGATGGCGAGGGCCTTGGTCAGCGCGTGGAGCCCACCCTTCTGCACCGAGTAGCCGGCATGGGGCGTCGCCGCGATGCCCTGGTGCGCCCACATCGAGCCGATGTTGACGATCGAGCCGCCGTGGCCACCGGCGATCATGCCGTTGACGACGGTCTGCGTGATGAAGAACAGCGCTCGGTTCAACTCGTTGTAGGAGTCGTAGAAGGCCTCGTCGTACTCGGCGAAGGGCCTCGGAATGAAGAACCCCGCGGCGTTGACCAGCAGCGTGGCGTCGGCGTGGTCGGCGGCCAGTTGGTCACGAACGGCGGGTACCTTGCCGCGGTCGGTGAGCTCGGTGGTGATACCCCATGCGTTGCCTTTGGCATTCAGGTCCTTCACCGCGGCATCGACTCGTGCGGTGTCCCGGCCGATGATCACGGCGCTGCCGCCGCCGGTGACCACCTGATCGGCCGCCGCCAACCCCATCCCGCTGCTGCCACCGACGACCACAACCTTGCGGCCTTCGAAACGTCCGTTCATGACCTGAATCCTCTCAACGAGACCTGCCGCGTGCGCGGGCCGATGCCCTACCAGCTTGGACCATAACGACCAAATTAAGGCATGTAAACCCCGGCCTCGCGGGAGCTTGGTCGGACAAGCGGAGGTCAACGGGATCCGGCGAGCCGTCCGTCGCCAGTCCCGATCGGGAGCATCTTCAGCCAGCAGTGACAGCGCTTCCAGTGTCAGCCGGTACGGCAAGCACGGCCCGTGCGCCGCTCGAGAATGTGCGGTTCCGGGTTCCGGCCAGCGGGGGTCTGCGTGATCAATAAACTGGACTATATAGTCCTATTGAGAGTGGAA
>DASZXM010001020.1:0-6219 GCA_035546415.1 Pseudonocardiaceae bacterium | reverse complement strand
TTCGGCCGCGGTGACGGGGTCATCGGCATGGTGGTGGGCACGGTCAGCCGCCAGCCAGCCCAGTTGCGACTCGTCCAGCTTGATCAGGAGCCGCGCCGCCAGTAGATAGCTGCGGGCGAGGACGCCGGCGTCAGCGCCGCCGCCGGAACTGATCAACCGGGGCAACCGCACGGCGAGGTTGCTGTAGCGGCAGCCACGGAAGTCGGCGGATGCCAGATCAAGTTCGGCGGACGCCCGCTCCGGCGACAGTACATCGGAGCATCCGCCCAGGCCGAGCATCGCGTCCCGCAGTCGGTCGACCAGGACCTGACCGATCGAACGTGGGTCGCGCCCGGCTACCCGGACCGTCACCGCGGCGGTGGCCGCGAGGCCGGCCAGTAGCTCCCTACGCCGCACGGGACCGTCGCCCTCCTCTCGCCGAACGGCCTCCACCGTAGGGGCGGACGGGCGAGGGCACGCGGCCATTGCCCTGATCGATTGACCCCGTCGCGGTGACGCGGGACCAGGCGCAAGGCCGAAGGCTTCGGGCCGTAGCAGGCGAACCGTGAACCAGCCGGTATACCTGTCGGCATGGACGCTGGGCTCGCCGCCGTGTTGGGGGGTGCTGTCGGTGCGTTGGCGACGATCGGGGCCGCCTTCGTGACCGGGCGCGCGACCGCCCGGTCACAGGTCGACCAGTGGCGCCGCCAGCACCGCCGCGACGCCTACGCCCGCTACCTCGGTGCCCTCCACGACCGGGACATCGCGATGGACGCGATCCTCGACGCCATCGCACACCACGAACCCACCGAGGAGAGGGTGACGCGGTTTGTCGAACTGGCACGGGAAGTGCACCGCGCCGCCGAGGTGGTGCTGCTGGAAGGACCGGCGGCGGTGACCAAACCCTTGCACGATGTCGGTCGGGCGTCCGAAGCCGTCGCGGTGGCGATGCGACGGCTGGTCGCCGGCCAGCACGCCGAGCCACCGGTCGACGAGCTCTATCAAGCAGTCAAACGGTTCCGGGCCGCCGCGAGCGACGCACTCGGTTAGTCCGCGGGCCGCGCACTCGGCCAGTCCGCGTGCCGTGCGATGGGCCATCGCGCTCGGCCAATCGCGCTCGGCGCGGCCGTGATCGCGCTCGGCCGTGTCGGCTGGGCCATCGCCGCTCGGCGCGGCCGTGGTCGGCGCGGTCGAGGTCGGCTCGGTCGTAGTCGGCTCGGTCGTAGTCGGCTCGGCCGTAGTCGGCTCGGCCGTAGTCGGCTCGGTCGAGGTCGATGAGACCGATCCGTCGCATCCGCTCACCGGTCCGGGCACTACACCCACTCTTCGTGAGACGGTTGCCGAGTGTCCACCACGTCCTCACCGTGTGTGGGCCGACGTTGCCGACCATGAGCGCGTGTCTGTGGACCAGTACGCACCGGACCCTGTGGTCGCGCCCCGCACGGTGAGCACCCTCGCCGTGCTCGGTGACTCGATCGGCGTCGGCGTCGGAGATCCGGCGATCGGCGGCGGATGGCGGGGTTTCGCACCCCTGCTCGCCGAGGCCTTCGGCGATATCGACCTGGTCAACGTCTCGATCAACGGAGCCCGCATGGCCGGGTTGCGGTCCAGGCAGCTACCCAGAGCCGTGGCGGTGCGCCCGGACGCGGCTGTCGTCGTGGCCGGGATGAACGACACGCTGCGGTCCGATTTCGACACCCGCCGGATCCGCGCCGACCTGGACGTCGTGGTGTCGACGCTGACCGCCATCGGCACGCTCGTGGTGGTGGTGCGCTACCACGACCACGGCCGGGTGTTCCGGCTGCCCGGGGCGCTGCACCGGGCGTTGGTGCGGCGGATCGACGGGGTCAACGCCGCCGTCGACGAGGTCGCGCTGCGCCACGGCGCGTCCGTCGTCGACCTGGACGCGCTGCCCGGCACGTACTCGCAGCGCGCGTGGAGCGTCGACCGGCTGCACCCCTCGGAGTGGGGACACCGGATGCTGGCCAGGGCGTGCGCCGACGCGCTGGCCGACGCGGGCGCCCTGGTCCCCGGCGAGGTGTCCCAGGTGTGCCTGGGCGGCCGGGAGATCCGCTCGCTCGACCGCGTGCTGTGGCTGATCGCCAAGGGCATCCCGTGGGTGTGGCGGCGCGGCGCGGACCTGCTGCCCTACATGCTGGACGCGCTGTTCGACCGCTGGCTGCACGCCGAACAGCAACCGGTCAGCGGGCGCTGAGCCGGGCGAGCCTGCGGGGTGTGGGCCAGCGGACGTCGTACACCCAGCCGGCTTTCTCGAACATCCAGATCACCCTGGCGGTCACGTCGATCTGCCCGCGGCCCACGCCGTGCCGCGCGCACGTCGGATCGGCGTGGTGCAGGTTGTGCCATGACTCGCCCATGCTCAGGACGGCCAGCGGCCAGAAGTTCGCCGACCGGTCCCGCGCCGTGTAGGGCCTGCGGCCGACCATGTGGCAGATCGAGTTGATCGACCACGTCACGTGGTGCAGCACCGCGACCCGCACCAGGCCGGCCCAGAAGAACGCCGTGCCCGCGCTCCACCACGACCACGTGACCAGCCACGCGATCAGCGGCGGCACCAGCAGCGTCGCGGCCGTGAGCGGGCCGAACAGCCGGTGTACGATACGCATGTCCTTGTCCGCCAACAGGTCCGGCGCGAACCGGCGCTGGTTGGTGAGGTCGCGTTCGAAGAGCCAACCCATGTGCGCGTGCCAGAAACCCTTCACCAGCGCGGCCGGTGAACTGCCGAACAGCCACGGCGAGTGCGGGTCACCCTCCCGGTCGGAGAACGCGTGGTGGCGGCGGTGGTCGGCGACCCAGTGCAGGATCGGGCCCTGCACGGCCATGCTGCCGACCACGGCCAGCGTCACCCGCAGCCAGCGGCGCGCCTTGAACGCGCCGTGCGTGAAGTAGCGGTGGAAACCGACCGTCACGCCGAGGATGGTCAGCACGTAGCCGCCGATGGCCAGGCCGATGTCCAGCCAGCCCAGGCCCCAGCCCCACGCCAGCGGCACGGCCGCCAGCAGCGCCAGCATCGGGATGACCACGAACAGGTAGACGGAGATGTGCGCGGCCATCGACCGCTTGCCGTCCAGCAACCGCATCCGGGCCTGCCGGTCGGCAGCCTCGTCCGCGTTGCCAACGGACGCCGTCTCCGCTTGAGCGGTCATGAAGCTCACCTCATTCTCCGACGGCGGGCGCGACGTCACCGTCGACCACCGCCCGGTGCAGATTCAGCATCGAGTCGACCGTCGCCGACCACGGGAACGCCTCGGCCCGGTTGCGGGCTCCGGCCCGCCGGGCCGCGACCGGCCGGGACAGCACGTCCAGCACGCCGGCGGCCAGGCCCTCCGGCGTGGCCGGCACGGCGACACCCGCGTCGGACGACACGAGTTCACCGCCGCCACCGGCGTCGGCGGCGACGACGGGCGTGCCGCACGCCAGCGCCTCCAGCACGGAAAGGCCGAACGTCTCCGCCGGGCTGGGCGCGAAGGCCACGTCGGCCTGCGCCAGCCGTGCGGCGAGAAACGCCCGGTCGGACACGTGCCCATGGAACACCACCGGTAGCCCGATGGCACGTCGGCGCAGGCCGACCAGGGCGGAGCCGTCGCCGTACACGTCGAGGTGCACGTCGACGCCGCTTCGCACCAACAGGTCCACCGCCTCCACCACAGCGCCCGGGTTCTTCTCCTGGGACAGTCGTCCCGCGTAGATCAAACGAGACGGCTCATTATCGGATAGGGATGGCCGTGGCCGGAAGGTGTCCAGATCGACCCCGAGCGGAATTCGGACGACGTCGTGCACGCCGATCGCGGCGAACTCGTCCTGCGCGAACGCCGAGGTCACGACGACGGCGTCGAACCGACCGGCCAACCTGCGGTTCCACCAGCGGATGCCCGGTCCGAGCAGCGACCCGGCCCGCAGCCGGGCGGCCAGCCAGGTGTCCAGGCGTTCGTGGGAGAACAGGACCGACCCGGCGCCGTGCTCCCGGGCCCAGTCACCGGCCACCACCAGGGTGGCCTTGTCGGACACCTCCACCGAGTCCGGTGCCAGCCGGTCCAGGGTGCGCACGACGTTCGCCGGCCGGGTGACCATCCGGTAACCGCCCGACACCGGCACGCCCGGCAGCGTGACGACAGTGCCCATGTCCGTGACCGTCTCGCCCGCGTGCCGGCCGGGTACCACCAGGAACCGTTCGTGCCCGGCGGCCAGGTAGCCGCGGCCGATCGTGTCCACGGCCGTGCGCAGGCCACCCGAGGTGGGCGTGTAGAAGTTGGCGAGCTGGACGATCCTCATCCGGCCAGCCCGTGGCGCACGTCCCGGGACCCGTGGGCGAGCAGGTCGGCGTAGTGGCCGAGCAACTCGTCGCACACCCGCTGCCAGGTCCGTTCGGCGACCGCGGCCCGTGCCCGGCGGCCGTACGCGGCCCGCAGCTCCGGCTGCTCGACCAGGTGGCCGACGGCGGCACGCAGGCCGTGGACGGAGTCGGGCTCGTAGAACAGCCCGGTCCGGCCCGGCTGCACGAGGTCCAGCGGCCCACCGGCAGCCGGTGCGACGACCGGCAGCCCGGACGCCATCGCCTCCTGGACGGCCTGGCAGAACGTCTCGTCGGCACCGGTGTGCACGAACACGTCCAGGCTGGCGTACATGGTGGACAGGTCCGCGCCGCCGAGGAACCCGGGGAACACGGCCCGCGGCAGCCTGGCGCGCAGCTTCGCGGCCGCCGGTCCGTCCCCGGCCACGACGAGCCGCACGTTCGGCAGGTCGGCCAGGTGGGACAGCAAATGCACCCGCTTGTCCCCGGCCAGCCGGCCCACGTAGCCGACGATCACCTCACCGTTCGGCGCCAGCTCCGCGCGCAGCGCTGCGGAACGGTGCGCCGGGTCGAACCGCACGGTGTCCACACCGCGCCGCCACATGGCCAGACGCTCGACTCCCCTGCGGCGCAGCTGTTCCAGCGTCGCCGACGACGGCACCAGCGTCCGGTCGGCGCTCCGGTGCACGTGCCGCAGCCACGACCAGATCACGTGGTCGGCACCACGGAACCCGTACCGCCGGGCGAACCCGGCGATGTCGGTCTGGAACACCGCAACCGTGGGCACGCCCAACTTTCTGGCCGCCGTCCCGCCCGCGGCGCCCAGCGAGATCGGCGACGCCAGGTGCACGATGTCCGGGTCGAAGTCGGCCAGCAACCGCTCCAGGCGGGTGGTCGGCAGGCCGAGCACGAACGACTTGTAGCCGGGCAGCGACACCCCGGGCACGCCGATCACCGGGTGACCGGCGTACTCGACGGGACCGCCGCACCCCTCCCGATCCTTCCCGGGAGTCACCACCATGGCCTGGTGACCCCGGGCGGCGAAATGCTCCAGAATCCGGCAGACCGAGTTCGTCACACCATTGATCGTGGGCAGGAACGACTCGGTGACGACTGCGATACGCACATGGCCACCATGGGTAGGCCGTGTGTGGTCGGCGTGCCGGGCGCCCGCCCGGCGGGTGAACTGATGATGAAAACCCGGACACTCGGGGCATCATCGATGCCACCGCACCATTGATGTCACCGCGCCACTGACGTCACCGTGCCAGTGACGTCACCGTGCCAGTGACGTCACCGTGCCGCGACGCGCCGCCGCACCGCCAACGCGGCCAACACCAGCAGGCCCAGCACCCCTACGGCCGCCGCGACCACGCCACCCAACCCGGCGCCGGACGCCAACGGCCCGGCAGGCACGGACACGGCGTACCCGCCCGGCAGGTCCCGGTACGCCGGCGGCCGCACCGTCGGCGCCGTGGGCACCTGCGCCCGTGCCTTGTCCAACGCCAGGAACGGGTCCACGCCGTCGTACACCGGGTTCGGCGCGTCCACCGGCACGTCCGCGGTGACCGCGCGGCCGATGTCGATGGCCCCGTACCCGCCTGCCGGGCTGCGCGTCGCCCGCCGCCCGTCCAACGTGGCCAACAACCGCGCCACCACCTGCCGGCCGGTCAGCTTCGGGTACTTCGACCAGATCAACGCCAGACCCGCGGACGTGATCGCCGCCGCCTGGCTGGTCCCGTCCCCGTAGAACGCCTGCCCGGCGATCCGGCCGATCGTCGGCACGTTCACCCCGGGCGCGGTCACCGTCAGGTACGGGTGCCGCGACGACCACGACGGCACGCTCCCGTGCGCGTCCTCGGCGCCCACCGACACCACCCCGAGACACACGCTCGGCGCGTCCACCGGACTGCCCGACTCCCCCGAGT
>DASZXM010001019.1:0-4641 GCA_035546415.1 Pseudonocardiaceae bacterium | reverse complement strand
CGCTGCCCGACGAGGTCACGTCGGCGACGTTCACCGGCCACGCCATCGAGGCCCGCCTGTACGCCGAGGACACCGCCGCGGGCTACCTGCCGACCAGCGGTGACCTGCACACGTTCGAGATCGACCCGGCCGACGGCCTGCGGGTGGACGCGGGCTTCGCGTCGCACACCCGGGTCAGCACGTACTACGACTCGATGCTGGCGAAGGTGATCGGCCACGGCCCGACCCGGGAACACGCCCGGCAGGTGCTGGCCGCGTCGCTGGCGCGGGCCCGGCTGCACGGTGTCGTCACCAACCGGGACCTGCTGGTGGACATCCTGCGGGCGGACGAGTTCCGGGCCGGCGCGATCGACACCGGCTACCTGGACCGGCACCCGCCCGCGGCGTCCGGCGGTGACATCGCGGTGCACGCGCTGGCGGCCGCGCTCGCCGGGCAGGCCGAACGCCGCGCGGCGGCCGTCCTGGTGACGCTCCCGTCCGGCTGGCGCAACAACCCGAGCGCGTCGCAGTACGCCACCTACGACGTGGGCGAGGTGAGCTACCGCATCGACGGCGGCCACGTGCGGGCGGCCTTCGCCGGCGTCGAACTGCCCGATGTCGTGCTGCACAACGCGTCGCCGACCGAGGTCGACCTGGAGATCGCCGGTGTCCGCCGCCGGGTCGGTGTGCTGCGCGTCGGCGCAGTGTCCTATGTGGACAGTGTTTTGGGGCACAGCGCGCTGACCGAGGTCGACCGGTTCCCCGACCCGTCCGCCGTGACCCAACCGGGTTCGCTGCTCGCGCCGATGCCGGGCACGGTGGTGCGGGTGACCGCGGCCGTCGGCGACACCGTGGCCGAAGGTGCGCCGATCCTGGCCATCGAGGCGATGAAGATGGAGCACACGATCCACGCGCCCGCCGCCGGCACGGTCACCGAGATCGCCGTCGCCGTGGGCGCGCAGGTGGACAGCGGGTCGGTGCTCGCGGTGCTGGAGGAGGAGCCGAGTGAGTGATCCGGTCCGCTACCAGGTCGTGCGCGGCGTCGCCTGGCTCACCATCGACCGCCCGGAGACGCGCAACGCGCTGAGCAAGGACGTCCGCGACGGCCTGTTCGCCGGTGTCCACCGGTTCAACGCCGACACCGACGCGAAGGTGTTGGTGCTGACCGGCGCCGGGGACCGGGCGTTCTGCGCCGGCGGTGACCTGAAGGAGATGGCGGAGTCCGGCCTGACCGTGCCGCCACCGGACTTCGTGCCGCAGTTCGGCCGCAACGTCGACGTGCCCAAACCGACGATCGCCGCCGTCAACGGCGCCGCCTACGCCGGTGGGTTCCTGTTGGCCCAGCAGTGCGACCTGTGTGTCGCGGCCGAGTCGGCCCGGTTCGCGATCACCGAGGTGAAGGTCGGCAGGGGAGCGCCGTGGGCCGCGCCGCTGCCCTGGTTGGTGCCGCCGCGGATCGCGATGCAGATCCTGCTCACCGGCGACCCGATGAGCGCTCGCCGCGCCTACGAGGTCGGCCTGGTCAACGACGTCGTGCCGGACGCCGAGCTGGTGCCGGTCGTGCAGGCGCTGGCCGAGCGGATCGCGGCCAACGCGCCGCTGTCGGTGGTGGCGGCCAAGCGCACGGCCTATCTGTCGGCGCAGCACCCGCTGGCCGACGCGTACGCCGAGGCGGAGCGGATCTGGGAGCCCGTGTACCGCAGCGCCGACGCGCAGGAGGGGCCGGCCGCCTTCCGGGAGAAGCGGCCGCCGGTCTGGACGGGCCGCTGATGGCCGTCGACCTCAACCCGCTGCTCGCCGACCTCGTCGCCGAGTCCGACGACCTCGTCGGCCTGCTGGTGCGCATGACACCCGACCAGTGGCGGCTGCCCACGCCCGCCGCCGGCTGGAGCATCGCGGACCAGGTCAGCCACCTGGCCTATTTCGACGACGCCACGCTCCTGTCGCTGGTCGACCCGGACCGGTTCCGCAGGGAGGCCACCGAACTGACGGCCGACGGCGACGACTTCCCCGACCGCGTCGCCGCCCGCTACCGCGATCTGGACGGTGCCCGGCTGCTGGACTGGTTCCTCACCAGCCGGAAGTCCCTTGTGGATGGTTACGCGGCCGGCGATCCGTTGCGGCGACTGCCGTGGTACGGGCCGGACATGGGGGTGGCGTCGTCGATCACCGCCCGGCTGATGGAGACCTGGGCGCACGGCCAGGACGTCGCCGACACGCTGGGCGTGCGGCGGACACCGTCGCACCGGCTGCGGCACGTGGCCTACATCGGCATCCGCGCGCTGCCCTACAGCTTCCGCGTCCACGGCCGGCCGGTGCCGGCACAGCCGATCCGCGTCGAACTGACCGGACCGGACGGCGAGACCTGGCAGTGGGGTCCGCGGGCCGCGGCCGACCGCGTCACCGGCACGGCGCTGGACTTCTGTCTGGTGGTGACCCAGCGGCGGCATGTCGACGACACCGGTCTGGTGGTGAGCGGCGTGACCGCGCGGTCGTGGATCGCGATCGCGCAGGCGTTCGCCGGGCCTGCGGGTCCGGGCCGGGAACGGGGGTTCACATGACACGGCGACCGGTGCGGATCGGCAACTCGTCCGGTTTCTACGGTGATCGGGACGCGGCGGCCAGGGAGATGGTCGAGGGCGGCCCGATCGACGTGCTCACCGGTGACTACCTCGCCGAGCTGACCATGCTGATCCTGTGGAAGGCCAAGCAGAAGGACCCGTCCGCCGGGTATGCGCGGTCCGTGCTGGGCCAACTGGAGGGCGCCATCGGGACGTGCCTGGACCGGGGTGTCCGGATCGTCAACAACGCGGGCGGCCTCAACCCGGCCGGTCTCGCCGAACGCCTGCACGAACTGGCCGAACGGCTCGGCCTGCGCCCGAAGATCGCCTACGTCACCGGCGACGACCTGTTGCCCGACCTCGACTCGCTGCTCGCCGCCGGACATCCGTTGGCGCACCTGGACACCGGCGCGCCACTGGCCGGGAAACCGGTGACCGCCAACGCCTACCTCGGTGGCTGGGGCATCGCCGCGGCGCTCGACGAGGGCGCCGACATCGTCGTCTGCCCGCGCGTCACCGACGCATCCCTGGTCACCGGCCCCGCCGCGTGGTGGCACGGCTGGTCCCGGACCGACTTCGACGCGCTGGCCGGCGCGGTCGTCGCGGGCCACGTGATCGAGTGCGGGCCGCAGGCCACCGGCGGCAACTACGCGTTCCTGGACGAGATCACCGACCGCCGCCATCCCGGTTTCCCGATCGCGGAGGTCGCGCACGACGGCAGTAGCGTCATCACCAAGCACCCCGGCACCGGCGGCCTGGTCAGCGTCGGCACGGTGACCGCGCAGCTGCTGTACGAGATCGCCGAGCCCGCGTACGCCAACCCGGACGTCGTCGCGCACTTCGACACCGTCACCGTGGCCCAGGAGGGCGAGCACCGGGTCCGAATCTCGGGCACGCGCGGCAGTCCGCCGCCGCCGACCACGAAGGTCGCGATGAACTTCCTCGGCGGCTACCGCAACACCATGACCCTCGTGCTCACCGGCCTGGACATCGAGGCGAAGGCGGCGTGGGCCGAACAGGAGCTGTTCGGCGTCCTCGGCGGCCGCGACCAGTTCGCCGAGACCGACGTGCGGCTGCTGCCGTTCGACTCCGGCGCGCACCTGCGGATCACCGTGAAGGACCCGGACCGCGCCAAGGTCGGCAGGCGCTTCTCCAACGCCACCATGGAACTCGCCCTGGGCGGCTACGCCGGCTTCCACACGACCACACCACCGACGGCCGAGAGCGCGTACGGGATCTACTGGCCGACCCTCGTGCCCGCCGATGTCGTCGACCACCGCGTCGTCCTGCCCGACGGGACCGTCCACCCGATACCGCCGACGCCGACGGGCCCGCCCCGGCATTCGGCCGTCCCCACCGGTCACTTCCACGTCACCGGACCGACCTCCCGTGTGCCACTGGGCACCGTGTGCGGTGCGCGTTCCGGTGACAAGGGCGGTAACGCGAACGTCGGCGTGTGGGTGCGGGACGCCGCCGCGTTCGACTGGCTGGCCGCGTACCTGACGGTCGACCGGCTGCGCCGGTTGGTGCCCGAGTGCGCCGGGCTG
This sequence comes from Pseudonocardiaceae bacterium, assembly GCA_035546415.1. Lineage (GTDB taxonomy): Bacteria > Actinomycetota > Actinomycetes > Mycobacteriales > Pseudonocardiaceae > DATEPR01. The sequence goes on along the minus strand of DASZXM010001019.1, from coordinate 554 downwards.
GACGTGCGCCGCTTCGACCTGCCGAACCTGTCGGCGCTGAACTTCGTGGTCGTCGGGCTGCTGGGGGAGGGCGTCGCCGCGTCCACCCGGCCCGACCCGCAGGCCAAGGGCCTCGGTGAATACCTGCGGTCCCGCCCGGTCGACGTGCCCGTCCAGTTCCTTCCCGGAGGCAGCCATGGCTGATGCGGCCACGCCCATCCGGCGCCGCGACCCGGACCGCCGGCAGCGCATCCTCGACGCCGCGGCCGAACTCGTCGCCCGGCGCGGCTACCACGACGTCGGCATGGCCGACATCGGAGCGGCGGCCGGCATCACCGGGTCGGCGATCTACCGGCACTTCGACGGCAAGTCGGCCGTGCTGGTCGCCTTGCTCGACCGGGTGATCGACGATCTGTCCCGGGACGCGGCCGAGATCGTCACGTCGGCCGACGAGCCGCGCACCGTGCTGCGCAGGCTGATCCGCGGGCAGGTGTCGTTCGTGCTCACCGACCGCACGCTGGCGCAGGTGTACCACAACGAGATCCTCAACCTGCCCGCCGCCGACCGGCACCGGC
>DASZXM010001018.1:0-5978 GCA_035546415.1 Pseudonocardiaceae bacterium | reverse complement strand
ACCTCTGGTGTGCCAGTTGTTCTGCCAAGGGCATGGCTGGTTGGCTACGTTCGGGAGGGATAACCGCTGAAGGCATCTAAGCGGGAAGCCTGTTTCGAGATGAGGTCTCCCACCCTTTGTGGGGTAAGGCTCCCAGTAGATGATTGGGTTGATAGGCTCGAGATGGAAGCACGGTGACGTGTGGAGTTGACGGGTACTAATAGGCCGAGGGCTTGATTATGAAGGTGTTGCGCATCCACTGTGTGATTCTGAGCCAACCACCTGGGTGGTCACTGTGGTGATCGCGGGTGTGTGTGGTTGATAGGGTTACGGCGGTTATGGCGGGAGGGAAACGCCCGGTCCCATTCCGAACCCGGAAGCTAAGCCTCCCTGCGCCGATGGTACTGCACTTGTGAGGGTGTGGGAGAGTAGGACGCCGCCGAACACTCGTTCCCGAAAGGGGCTCGTGGCAAGGGCGTGGTTTCGACCGCCCTTGACCGCGGGCCCCTTTCGGCATGTGTGTTTGGAGGAGTAAGTGTCCGAATCGGGGCAGTACGACCGCAGCCGGCGCGGCGGTGATCAGCCGCGCGGCGGTCGGCCACGCCGACCGTTCGGCGGTGACAACGGCACTGGCCAGAGCCCCCGCGACCGGGACCGCGACCGACCCAATCGAGATCGCGACGACCGGCCGTACCGTGACAGGTACGACCGCGACAGGTACGACCGTGACCGTCCGGCCCGCGACCGTTTCGACCGGGACCGGCCCCGCCGGGATCGTGACGACCGGCCGCAGCGCGCAGGCGCCGGCGGTGGCGACAGCAGTGACCGCAGTGACCGCAGTGGCTTCCGCGATCGCCGCGACGACCGCCCGCGGGACCGCGACAACCGGCGCGACGACTGGCGCCCACGCGAACGTCGTGACGACCGCGACGACCGTGGGAGCCATGGGAGCCGGGGCGACCGCCCCTACGGCAGGTCCGACCGTTACGAGCGTCGGGACCGCGACCCCCGAGACCGCGACCCCAGGGACTCCCGCGAGCCGCGTGGCTACCGGCCGTCCGGTGATCGCGTCGGTGATCGCGACCGCCCCTACCGGGACCGTGACGACCGCGACCGCAGGCCCTACCAGCCGCGCGGCGAGCGTCCGGACAGGCGCGACCAGGACCGGCGCGACCAGAACCGTGGCGGCGACCGCGGTGGCCGGGGATACGACCGGGACCGTGGTGGCTTCCGCGACCGCCGCGACGACCGTCCACGGGACCGGGACAACCGCCGTGAGTACCGCGCGCGCGATGATCGTCAGCGCGATGACCGGCCCCGCGAGTACGGCCGGCGCGACGACAGGTCGAGTGGGTACCGTCCGCGCGACGACCGCTCCAGGGACGACCGTCCCCGCGATGACCGCCGCCGCGAGTACCGCCCACGGGACGACCGGCCCCGCGACGACCGGCCGCGGTACGACCGCAACGACCGCGACCGGGACAGCCGCGGTCGATACGACCGTGGCCGTGATGACCGTGGCCGTGCCGACCGGCCGCGTGATCGGGACCGCGACAGGGACCGTGATCGCGATCGGGACCGCCGATACGAGCCGCGCGCGGAGTCCGCTCCCCCGCGTCCCGAGCCCGAGCCGGCCCCGGCCGCCGACGTGGCCGTGGACGACGTGGCGGTGGACGAGGTAGCGGTCGAGGCGACTCCTGAGTCTGCGACCGAGGCCGTCGAGGACGTCGAGCCCGTGGCCGACGAGTTCGAAGCTCAGGACTCCGAGACCGACGAGACCGACGACGCCGATCAGGCCGACGACGAGGACAGGGCCGACGAGGACGACGCTCCTGTCGCCCAGGTCGTCGATCCCAAACGGGCGCCCGAGCTGCCCGAGGAGGCGGCGAGTTCGCTGCTGGCGCCGGAGGTGCGGGCCGAGTTGCGGACGTTGCCGAAGAACCTGGCCGAGATCGTCGGCCGTCACCTGGCCGCCGCCGGTCTCTACATCGACGAGGACCCCGAGCAGGCCCTCGTGCACGCCCGTTACGCCCGCGCCAAGGCCGCTCGGCTGGCGCTGGTCCGGGAGGCCGTGGGACTGGCCGCCTATCAGGCCGGTGAGTGGGCCGAGGCGCTGTCCGAGCTGCGGGCGGCACGCCGGATGTCCAACGGGCCGGGCCACGTCGCGATCATGGCCGACGCCGAGCGGGCGCTCGGCCGGCCGGAGCGGGCGCTGGACCTGGCGAAGGAGAGCCGGTCGCTGGACCTGCCGGCGGAGGAGGCGATCGAGCTGAAGATCGTCGCCGCCGGTGCCCGCCGGGACATGGGCCAGCTGGACGCCGCCGTGGTGGCGTTGCAGATCCCGGAGCTGGACGTGAACCGGCACGAGCCGTGGAGCGCGCGACTGTTCTACGCCTACGCCGACAACCTGGCCGCCGCAGGTCGTACCGAGGAAGCGATCCGCTGGTTCCTCAACGCGGCCCAGGCCGACGACGAGGGCGAGACCGACGCCGCCGAGCGGGCCGTGGAGCTGAGCGAGCCGGCAGAGTTGAGTGAGCCGGCGGAGCTGAACAAGCCGGTGGACGAACTGCGATGACGCTGCTGGAGCGGTACGACGCGCTGTTGCTCGACCTGGACGGCACCGTCTACCGGGGCGGCAGTGCCGTGGACGGCGCCGAACCGGCGATCCGGGCCGCCCACCAGGCGGGTGTCGGGGTGCGGTTCGTGACGAACAACGCGTCCCGCACCCCGGAGGACGTCGCCGAACACCTGAACCGGCTGGGCGTTCCGGCCAAGCACGACGAGGTGACCACCAGCGCGCAGGCCGGTGCCGGCGTGCTGGTGGGCCGCGTCCCTGCCGGGTCGGACGTCCTGGTGCTGGGCACCGACGCGCTCGCCAGGGAGGTGACCAACCGCGGCTTCCGTCCGGTGCGCGCGGCCGGTGACGGTGTGACCGCCGTGCTGCAGGGGCTGTCCCAGCAGGTCGGGTGGGCCGAGTTGGCCGAGGCGTGTCTGGCGATCCGGGCGGGCGCGCTGTGGGTGGCGTGCAACGCGGACCGCACGCTGCCCACCGAGCGGGGCCTGTTGCCCGGCAACGGTGCGCTCGTCGAGGCCGTGCGGGTCGCGACCGACGCGGAACCGCTGGTCGCCGGCAAGCCGCAGCGCCCCCTGATGGACGACGCGATCCGTGCCCAGGGGGCCCGGCATCCACTGGCCGTCGGTGACCGGCTGGACACCGACATCGCGGGCGCGAACAACGTCGGGATCGACTCCCTGCTGGTGCTCACCGGTGTGTCCACGGCCGCTGACCTGTTGGCCGCGCCCGCCAACCTGCGGCCCACGTACGTCGCGGCCGACCTGCACGGCATCGAGCGGGACGACGTGCGGATCGAGGCGCGCGACGGCTGGCAGGTCGACGTCACGGACACCGAGTTGTCCTTGCGGCACAACGGTTCCGACACCGATCCGCTGGGTGCGCTGCGGGCGCTGTGCGCGGCGTGGTGGGCGGCACACGACGGTGCGGTGGGCGTGCGGCCGTTGGACGACGCGGCAGCGAAGGCCGTTGCGGCACTGCGCCTCCCGGCCGCCGGCAGCGGAATCGGCTAGCGTGGTCGACGTGTACCCCGCCGTTCCTACCCCACCTCCCGACAGGGACACGGTCATCGCCCAGGTCGAGCACGCCGTCGATCGGCTGGACGGCCTGGAGGCGCTGCCGGTGACCGAGCACGTCACCCGGTTCGAGGCGACGCACGCCGCCCTGACCGAGGCACTGTCCAGCATCGACAAGGTGTGACCAGGTGCCACGCAGGGCACGGCTGGACGCCGAACTGGTGCGGCGCGGCCTGGCCAAGTCGCGCGGCCACGCCGCCGAGCTGATCGCCGCGGGCCGCGTCACGCTGCGCGGCACGGTGGCCAGCAAGGCCGCCACCGCCGTGGACACCGACGCTCCGGTCGTGGTGCTGGAGGACGTCGACGATCCCGGTTACGCGTCCCGGGGCGCGCACAAGCTCGTCGGCGCGCTCGACGAGTTCCGGCCGCTGGGTCTCACGGTCGCGGGCAGGCGGTGCCTGGACGCGGGCGCGTCCACCGGCGGGTTCACCGACGTGCTGCTGCGTGAAGGTGCGCGCCAGGTCGTCGCGGCCGACGTGGGCACCGGGTTGCTGGACTGGCGGCTGCGCACCGACGAGCGTGTCGTGGTGCGGGACAAGACCAACGTGCGCCACCTCACCCCGGAGGACATCGGCGGTCCGGTGGATGTCGTCGTCGCCGACCTGTCGTTCATCTCGCTGCCGTTGGTGCTGCCCGCACTGGTGTCGTGCGTGACCGAGGACGCCGACCTGCTGCCGATGGTGAAGCCGCAGTTCGAGGTCGGCAAGAAACGCGTCGGTGCCGGTGGTGTGGTGCGCGACCCGCTGACGCGGGTGGACGCCGTGCTCGGTGTGATCGGTGCCGCCGCCGAGGTGGGGTTGTTCCCGAAGGACGTGGTGGCCAGTCCGCTGCCCGGCCCGTCCGGGAACGTGGAGTACTTCGTGTGGTTCCGCCGCGGCCCGGCGCTCGACCCGGACGACGCGGCGCAACTCGTCGGATCGGCCGTCCAGAAGGGGCCACAGTGACGCACGCACCGACCGAGCGGGAAGTGTTGCTCGTCGCGCACACCGGCCGGCAGACCAATCTCGACACGGCCCGCAAGGTCGCCAGTTGGTTCATGTCGGCGGGGGTGCGCATCCGGGTGCTCACCGAGGAGGCGGGTGACCTGGACCCGTCGTGCTACGACACCGTCGTGCCGGCCGGGCCGTCCGCGGCGGCAGGCACCGACCTGGTGTTCGTGCTCGGCGGCGACGGCACGCTGCTGCGTGCGGCGGAGCTGGCCCACCCGGCCGGTGTGCCGGTGCTGGGGGTGAACCTGGGCCGGGTCGGGTTCCTGGCCGAGGCGGACTCCGACGCGTTGGAGGAGACCGTCGCGCACGTCGTGCAGGGCGACTACCAGGTCGAGGAGCGGATGACGGTCGACGTCACCGCGATGCACGGTGGCCGCCTGATCGCCAGCACCTGGGCGTTGAACGAGGCGAGCGTGGAGAAGAGCACCCGCGGTGGCGTGCTCGACGTGGCGATCGAGGTGGACGACCGGACGGTCACCGCGTTCGGCTGCGACGGCGTGCTGTGCACGACGCCGACCGGGTCGACGGCGTACGCGTTCTCCTCGGGCGGGCCGATCGTGTGGCCGGACGTGCAGGCGCTGCTGGTGGTGCCGAGCAACGCGCATGCCATGTTCTCCCGGCCGCTGGTGGTCGCGCCGACGTCGGTGGTGGCGTTGGAGGTCGACCCGGACGGGCCGCCGGGCGTGCTGGTGTGTGACGGCAGGCGGAACTTCGACCTGCCGCCGGGGGCGCGGGTCGAGGTGGTCGGCGGTGCGGTGCCGCTGCGGTTGGCGCGGCTGCACGCGAACACGTTCACCGACCGGTTGGTGCGCAAGTTCGACCTGCCGGTGGTCGGGTGGCGCACCCGCCGTGACCGTGACCAGCGTTGTTGACCGGCGTGGCGCGAAACACCGAACAGGTGTTCGCATGAGCCGCGCCCAGCCACTAGGGTGCCCACTGTGCTGGCCGAGATGAGCATTTCCGGCCTCGGTGTGATCGACGAGGCCACGCTGGAACTGCACCCGGGCTTCACCGTGCTGACCGGCGAGACCGGTGCCGGCAAGACGATGGTCGTGACCGGCCTGCACCTGCTGTCCGGCGGTCGTGCGGAGGCGTCGCGGGTGCGCAACGGCGCGCGGAAGGCCGTGGTGGAGGGCCGGTTCGAGCCGGCGGCCGGTGCCGAGGCCCTGAAGCTGGCAGCGGAGGCCGGTGCCGAGCCGGACGAGGACGGCAGCCTGATCGCCGTGCGCACGGTGAGCGGTGACGGCCGGTCCCGCGCGCACCTGGGCGGCCGGTCGGTGCCGGTCGGCGTGCTGAGTGACCTGGCCGAGCATCTGATCGCCGTGCACGGGCAGAACGACCAGCTGCGGCTGCTGCGGCCCG
>DASZXM010001017.1:0-4265 GCA_035546415.1 Pseudonocardiaceae bacterium | reverse complement strand
GTCTCGACCAGGTCATGGCGTGCTTCGAGGACGCGCTGGCCAACGCCGGGATCGCCGGATCGGACGTCCGGTACTTCAACGCCCACGGGCCGGGCACGGCGCAGTGCGACCGGGCCGAGACGACCGCCCTGGAAACGCTGTTCCCGTCCGACGCGCGGGTGTTCTCGGTGAAGCCGCTGGTCGGGCACTGTCAGGGAGCCGCGTCCGCCGTGGAGGTCGCGGTGTCCGCGCTGGCCTACGAACGCGGCCTGATCCCGGCGCCACGCACCGTCGCACCCGCTCACCCCCAGTTGGTGGACGGGCACGAGCGCGTCACGGGCGGTATCACGGTGAAGTCGTCGCTGGGCATGGGCGGACACAACTCGGTGGTCGTTCTCGCGCCGCCGGCGTAGATCCATGACATGGTGGTCCCATGGAGGGCGTGGCAGGCGTATCGCTGACCAATCTCGACCAGCCGCTGTTCGAGGGCTCCGGGGCCACCAAGCGCGATCTCGTCGACTACCTGGACACCGTCGCCGACCGGATCGTCCCGGTGCTGGCCGGGCGGCCGCTGTCGGTGATCCGGGTGCTGCGCGGTCAGGCGCCGTTCATGCAGAAGAACCTGCCACGGTACGCGCCGGAATGGGTGCGTTCCGTCACGGTGTGGGCGGAGTCGTCGCACCGCAACGTGTCCTACGCGCTGTGCGACGACCGCCGCACCCTGATGTGGTTCGCCAACCAGCGGGCTGTCGAGTACCACCCCACGCTGCTGCTCGGCGACCACGTCACCCACCTGGTGCTGGACATCGACCCGCCCGTCCCGGACGCGTTCGGACTGGCCGTCCGGGCGGCGCACCTCGTGCGCCAGGCCCTTGACGACGCCGGCCTCGTCGGCGCTGTGAAGACCAGTGGGGCCAAGGGCGTGCACGTGTTCGTGCCGGTCGAGACCGGCCACGGCGTCGACGACGTGGCGGCGGCCACCCGGGCGCTCGCCGCCCGGGCCGAGCGCATCGACCCGGTGCTGGCCACGACGGCGTTCATCCGGGAGGACCGCGAGGGCAAGGTGTTCCTCGACTCGACCCGCGCGGGTGGCGCCACGGTGGTCGCCGCGTACAGCCCGCGGGTGCGGCCGGGCACGCCGGTGTCGTTCCCGGTGCCGTGGGAGTCGCTGGACGGTGTCACGCCCGCGGACTTCACGCTGCGGACGGCTGCCGGTCTGCTCGGTGACACCGATCGGTGGGCGGACCTGATGCCGGCGCCGCAGCGGCTGCCCGACGACCTGGTCGCGGAGGGCCACACGATCCCCGTTGCCCGGGTGGTCGCGATGCACGAGGGCAAGCGGCGGGCACGGGAGAAGCGAGGTAAGGCATGACCGGTTTCGCTGGAGATGCTCGTCCTGCCGTGGGTTCGCCGGTATGAGCGAGGCGGTCGAACTGGAGGTCGGGGAGCGGACGGTGCGGATCTCCAGTCCGGACCGGGTCTACTTCCCGGCCATCGGCGCCACGAAGCTGGACCTGGTGAACTACTACCTGTCCGTCGGCGACGGCATCGTGCGTGCGTTGCGCGATCGGCCGTGCATGATGCACCGGTTTCCGTCCGGTGTGGCCGGTGAGAAGGTGCACCAGAAGCGGGTGCCCGGTGGCGCGCCGCCGTGGCTGGAGACGGTGCGCGTGCACTTCCCGCGCTACAACCGGTACGCCGACGAGTTGTGCGTGACGGAACTGGCCAGCGTCGCCTGGGCGGTGCAGATGTCCACAGTGGAGTTCCACCCGTGGAACTCGAGGCGCGCCGACACGGAGCGCCCCGACGAGTGGCGCATCGACCTGGACCCGATGCCGGAGTGCCCGTTCGCCACGGTGCGGAAGGTGGCGCACGTCGCGCACGAGATCCTGGACGAGTTGGGTGCGGTGGGGTGGCCGAAGACGTCCGGCGGGCACGGCCTGCACATCTACGTGCGCATCGAACCACGCTGGGGTTTCGCGGACGTCCGCCGGGCGGCGCTGGCGTTCGCGCGCGAAGTGGAGCGGCGCGCGCCCGATGAGGTGACGACCACGTGGTGGCGCAAGGACCGCGACCCGCGCACGCTGTTCGTCGACTACAACCAGAACGCCCGCGATCACACGATCGCCAGCGCGTACTCGGTGCGCGGCGTGCCGGAGGCGACGGTGTCCACGCCGATCACGTGGGACGAGGTCGACGACGTCGAACCACGCGAGTGCACGATCGCCACCGTCCCGGCGAGGTTCGCCGAACTCGGCGACCTGCACGCCGGCATCGACGACACGGCCTACTCGCTGGACACGCTGCTGGAGTGGGCCGACCGGGACGGGTTGGAGTAGTCGCCCTCACACGTGGGCGAGCACGACGTAACGCTCGTCGTCGATCTCCTTGCCCCACAGGAGCGGGTCGGTGAGGAGTTCGACGTGTACGCGGGCGGCCATCGGTTGGACGGTGGCGACGAGCAGGTCGACCGGAATGCCCTGCTCGCCCCAGCGGCCTTCGATCAGGATGAGATGGCCGCCCGGCCGGAGGAGTTTCAGCCAGGTGCGGAGCGCGGCGGCCGGGTTCGGCAGCGTCCACAGGAGGTGGCGGCACAGGACGACGTCGAACCGGTCGGTGACGGGTGGGTTGTGTGCGTCGCCGCGGTGCACGGTCGCCCGCCCGGCGAGCTTGCGATTCGCGTGGTCGATCATGCTGGGGGAGATGTCGACGCCGGTGGCGCGGTGGCCGTGCTCGGTCAGCAGGAGCGTGAGCGACCCGGTACCGCAGCCGACGTCGAGCACGTCGGCCCGGTCGTCCGGGATCCACTGGCGGAGTCTGCGTGACCAGGCAGCGCGCACGACGGGGTCGGTGAGTCCGTGGTCGGGCTCGGAGTCGAAGGTGGCGGCGGCGGTGTCCCAGTAGGTGGAGACGGGGTCTGCGGTGGTCACGCGGTGATAGTGGCAGTGGGGGCGGACAGTCGCTGGGTGTCGTTCACCGTCCTGGGTGCCGTCCAGGGTGTGTCTCGCGCCACACGGAGGCTGGCTGGGCGGACCGTTTGCCTTGGTGCCGGGGAGATCACCGTGGGTGGCTGGTTGATAATGTCCGGTCATGACTAGTGCCACGCTGACCTCTGCGCCCGCGCGCGGCCTGGTGGCGCCCAGCAACCGGGCGCGCAGTTGGCGTGACCTCGTCGACGGCACTCGTGCGTGGCGGCTGTGGAGCCATCTGGCCTGGCAGGACATTCGGCGCCGGTATCGCCGGTCGTTGGTGGGGCCGTTCTGGATGACCATCACCATGGCCACCACCACCCTCGGGCTCGGTGTGTTGTTCGGCGTCCTGCTGCACAACCAGTTGTCGACGTTTCTGCCCTACATCGGTGCCGGCATGATCGTCTGGGGGTTCGTCGGCGGCTGCCTGAGTGAGGCGTCGGAGAGTTTCACCGCCAGCGACGACGTGATCAAGCTCGTACCCGCCCCGTTCACGGTGTACGCGCTGCGGACCGTGTGGCGGCAGCTGATCACGTTCGCGCACAACATGATCATTTATGTCGTCATGCTGGTGTGCTTCTTCTCGGCGTTGCACCGGTCGAATTACACGATGACCGGGGAGCCGTGTCGGGCCGGGGTGATCTGTGAGCCCGGGCTCGGGTGGAACGCCCTGTTGGCCGTGCCCGGGTTTCTGCTGCTGGTGGCCGCCATGGGCGCCGCGTCGATCGCGTTGGGTATCGTCGCCGCGCGGTTTCGGGACATCAAGCCGCTGATCAGTGCGCTGGTCCAGATGTTGTTCTTCTACACGCCCATCTCCTGGCCGCTGGACACGTTCAAACAGCAGGTCGGTGGCGCCGTGTGGATCGTCCAGCTCAACCCGCTGTTCCACTTCGTGCAGATCGTGCGGCAGCCCATGGTGGGGCAGGCCGTCGACTGGTGGAGCTGGGCGATCGCCGGTGCGCTCACCGTTCTCGCCTGGGCCGCCGCCTGGGCGATGATGGTGCGCTACCGGCATCGGGTCGCCTACTGGTTGTAGGCCGCGTCAACCGTTAACTGTTTCTTGCTGGCGTGAAGTAATTGCCGGCAAGGTGGACGTATGAGTGAGCGGGACGACAACGGCGTGACCCGGCGGAACCTGCTGCGCTGGGGAGGTGCGCTGGGACTCGCCGCCACCGTGGCCGGGTTCCGGCCGTTCACCGCCGACGCGACTCCGGTGCCCCGGCCGACCGGTCCGACGTCGGTGCCCGACTCCCGGGCGACCACCCTGTGGTACCCGGCCCCGGCCGACGAGACGCTGATCGTGCAGCAGGGCCTGCC
>DASZXM010001016.1:0-7672 GCA_035546415.1 Pseudonocardiaceae bacterium | reverse complement strand
TCCGTCGAGGCCGACGAACCGACCACGAACCGCTGGCTGGACCGCCTCGACCGGGTCGCGAAGATTTTCGCCGAGCGGATGTAGAGAAGCCGCGCACCGCTCCGACCTGGTGGTCAGTAGCAACCCGAAGGAGGAGCGATGCGCAAGATCCTGGTGTTCCTGGTGGCCAGCGTCGACGGTTACTACGAGGGCCCCGGCGGGGCGTTCGACTGGCCGGTGGTGGACGCCGAGTTCAACGACTTCGCCGTCAAACAGCTGGACTCGGCCGACCTGATGGTGTTCGGCAGGCGCACCTACGAGGGCATGGTCGCCTTCTGGCCGACCGAGGAAGCGCGGACCGCCGACCCGGAGGTGGCGATCCGGATGAACGGCATGGCCAAGATCGTCGCCTCGCGGACCCTGGAGTCTGCCGACTGGGAGAACACCCGCCTGGTCACCGACGACATCGCAGGCGAACTCGCCACGCTCAAGCGGCAGGACGGCGCGAACATCATCGTCATGGGCAGTTCGAACCTGGCCACCGAACTGCTCGCCGCCGGACTGGTCGACGAGCTGCGGATCATGGTGATGCCGATCGTCCTGGGCGGGGGCAAGTCGCTGCTGCACACCGTCACCGGACGCGTCCCGGTCACCCTGCTGGACGCGAAGCCGTTCAAGTCCGGCAACGTCCTGCTCACCTACGCGCCGGGCGACGTCCGACGCTGAACGGACCGAACGGCGGCCGACCACACCAGCGGCCGCCGGTTCGTCCGTACGTGCCTACGAGCGGCGGGTGATCCTGCGGATCACGAAGATCACCACCAGGAGGCCGAGCACCAGCGGGATCGCCCGCTTGGCCACCGAGGGGCCCGCGTAGTCCAGGAGGTCGATGGCCTCGGCCTCCGAGCTGACGTTCACCTCGCGCTTGGGTGCGGGCGCCGCCTTCGGCTGCTCCTTGTCGACCAGTTGGAGGTGCGGCGCGGACACGTCGGCGTCCAGCGAGCTGGCCTGCGGCACCTCAGGGGCCACCGCACCGTCCGTGACATCGGCGGACACCGTCGGTGACTTCGTCGCCTTGGCCGACGTCGACGCGCGACGTCTGGTCGCGGGCTTGGGCTGCGCCGGTGGCGGAGGCTCCGCTGCCTCGTCGCCCTCGCCCGCCGCGGCCTGTGCCTCGCCGGATGCCGCCTCCTGTGGGGCGCCGCCGTCGCCGTCCAGCTTCCCGGCCAGGCACGATGCGAACGTGTCCAGGATCTTGCCGCCGACCTCGACGATCATGCCCCGGCCGAACTGCGCAGGCTTACCGGTGACCGTGAGATCCGTCACCACGGTGCCCTTCGTGCCGGCACCCTCCTCGGTCAGCGTGACGGTGACCGTGGCCGCAGCCGTGCCGTTGCCCCGCGCGTCCTTCCCGGACGCCTTGATGACCACGCGTTTCGCTTGTTCGTCCGTCTCCAGGAACTGGCCCGAACCCTTGTACATCAAGGAAACGGGGCCGAGTTTCACCTTCACTCCACCGCTGAACTCGGCGCCGTCCACAGATGTCAGCGTCGCACCCGGCATGCACGGTGCCACACGCTCCGGGTCGATCACCGCTGCCCAGACGACGTCGGGCGGTGCCGGCACGGAGAACTGGTGTTCCAACCGCACGGCTGGCCTCCTCGCTAGCTCAACTTTCCCCCCAACATAGTCGTGCGCGCGGAGCTGACCACCTGTCGACTCCGCGCGCACGTGATGGAATTTCTGTCAGCTGGTAGCAGCTGAGACTGCCCTCGACGTCAGCACCGTCGCCAGGTGACGGCGGAAGTCCGCGTCGGAGTTGGCGTCACTGGTGGGACTGGTGCCTTCGGCGGCATGCGCCGCCGCCGCACGGATCGCGTCCGCCGTTGCCGGTTGGCCGACCAGGGCCTGCTCCACCGCGCGTGCCCGGACCGGCGTGGCGCCCATGTTGGTCAGGCCCACCCTGGCCTCGGCGAACGTGCCGTTCTCCACGCGCACCGCCGCCGCGACGGCGACGATCGACCACGCCTGCGCGACCCGGTTGAACTTCTCGTAGTGCGCACCCCATCCGGTGTACTTGGGGACCCGCACCTCGACGAGGATCTCGTCCGCGGCCAGGGCCGTGGTGAAGAAGTCCACGAAGAAGTCCGCCGCGGCCACCGTGCGGCGGCCGTTCGGGCCCGCGATGACGAACTCGGCGTCCAGCGCGAGCGCGGGCGCCGGCAGGTCACCGGCCGGGTCGGCGTGCGCCAGCGAGCCGCCGAACGTCCCGCGATGCCGGATCTGCGGATCGGCGATCGTGTTCGTCGTCACCGCCAGCAGCGCGGCGTGCTCGGCGACCAGCGGGTCGCGCTGCACCTCGTAGTGCGTGGTCATCGACCCGATCACCAGGCGGTCGCCGTCCTCGCGGACGCCCTTCAGTTCGGCGATCCGGCCCAGGTCGATCAGACTCGTCGGCTCGGCCAGCCGCATCCGCAGCACCGGCAGCAGACTCTGCCCGCCGGCCAGCACCTTCGCGTCCTCGCCGGCAGCGGCCAGTGCCTGCACCGCCTCCTCCACAGTGGACGGGGCCGCGTAGTCGAACGAAGCCGGGATCACTGAGCACCTCCAGCAGCGTCGATGGAGCCGAGACCGCCGCCGGCCTCGCTGGTCGAGGGATCGGTGCGGTCCGATCCACCGTGGATCGCCCGCCACACCCGCATCGGTGTGCACGGCATCTCGATGTCCGACACACCCATGTGCCGCACCGCGTCCACGATGGCGTTGACGACGGCCGGTGTGGACGCGATCGTGCCCGCCTCGCCGACCCCCTTGACGCCCAAGGGGTTCGTCGTCGACCGGGTCTCCGTCCGGTCCGTGGTGAACGACGGCAGGTCGGCCGCTGACGGCAGCAGGTAGTCGGCGAACGTGGCCGTGGTCAGCGTGCCCGCCTCGTCGTGGATGGCCTCCTCGTAGAGGGCCTGCGCGATGCCCTGCGCCAGGCCGCCGTGCACCTGGCCCTCGACGATCAGCGGGTTCACCACGACACCCACGTCGTCGACGCACACGTACGAGCGCAGCCGCACCGCACCCGTCTCGGTGTCCACCTCGGCCGCGCACAGGTGCGTGCCGTGCGGGAAGGAGAAGTTCTCCGGGTCGTAGGTGGCCTCCGAGTCCAGCGACGGCTCGACGCCGTCAGGCAGGTTGTGCGCCGCGAACACGGCCAGTGCCACGTCCTGGATGCTGGTGGCCGACTCGGTGCCGCGCACGGTGAACTTGCCGTCCGCGAAGTCCAGGTCGTCCTCGGAGCACTCCAGCAGGTGCGCCGCGATCGTCCTGGCCTTGGCGACCACCTTCTCCGCGGCCTTCACCGCGGCGATCGCGCCGACCGTGAGCGAACGCGAACCGTAGGTGTCCATGCCCTTCGGCGCCGACATCGTGTCGCCGTGGATGACCTCGACGTCCTCGAACGGCACGCCCAGCTGGTCGGCCACGATCTGGCTCCACGCCGTCTCGTGGCCCTGGCCGTGCGCCGACGAACCCGTGACGACCTCGACCTTGCCGGTGGGCAGCATGCGGATCGCCGCGTGCTCCCAGCCGCCCGCCCCGTAGGACAGCGAGCCGAGCACCCGCGACGGTGCCAGGCCGCACATCTCGGTGAACGTGGAGATGCCGATGCCCAGCTGCACCGGGTCACCGGACTCGCGACGCCGTGCCTGCTCGGCGCGCAGGCCGTCGTAGTCGAACAGCTCCTTCGCCCTGGCCGTCGCGGCCTCGTAGTTGCCGCTGTCGTACACCAGGCCGCACACGGTGGTGAACGGGAACTCCTCGTGCTTGATCCAGTTCCGCTCGCGCACGGTCATCGGGTCCACGCCCAGTTCGGCGGCCAGCTCGTCCATCATGCGCTCGATGGCGAACGTGGCCTCCGGCCGGCCGGCACCGCGGTAGGCGTCGGTGGGGGTCTTGTTCGTGAACACGTTCGTGCACGCGAACCGGTACGCCGGGAACTTGTAGATCGCGTTGAACATGAACGCGCCCAGGATCGGCACGCCGGGCGTGACCAGCCGCAGGTACGCGCCCATGTCGGCGAGCAGCTCGACCTTCAGGCCGGTGACGGTGCCGTCGCGGCGGGCCGACAGGGTGAGCTTCTGGATCTGGTCGCGGCCGTGATGCGCGGACTGCACGCTCTCGCTGCGCGACTCGGTGTACTTCACCGGCTTGCCCAGCCGCTTGGCCACCAGGAACGTGATGACCTCCTCCGGTGTCACCTGGAGCTTGCCGCCGAAGCCGCCGCCGACGTCCGGCGCGATCACCCGCACCTTGTGCTCCGGCACGCCCAGCGTCATCGCGAGCATCAGCCGCAGGATGTGCGGGATCTGCGTGGCCGACCACATGGTGAACTGCTCACCGGTCGGGTCGACCATCATCGACCGGGGCTCCATGAACGCCGGGACCAGGCGCTGCTGCCGGAACGTCCGCTCGATGACGATGTCGGACTCGGCGATGGCCTGCTCGACGTTCCCGCCGGTGCCCGCCTCGCCGGAATCGAACACCCACACGGCCGACTTGTTCGTGCCCAGGTCCGGGTGCACCAGGTCGGCGCCGTCGGCCAGGGCGGCCTCCATGTCCAGCACCACCGGCAGGTCGCCGTAGTCCACGTCGATCGCCTGCACGGCGTCGGCGGCCTCGTAGGCGCTGCGCGCCACCACGGCGGCGACGGCCTCACCGGCGAAGTTCACCCGGTCCACGGCCAGCGACGGTGCTGCCGGGGCTTTCATGTCCGGGGTGATCGGCCACGCGCACGGCAGGCTGCCCTGCTCGTCGGCGAAGTCCGCACCGGTGAACACGGCGACCACGCCGGGCATCGACCGGGCGGCGGTCGTGTCGATGTTCGTGATGGTGCCGTGCGCGACCGGGCTGCGCAGCAACGCCATGTGCAGCAGGCCGTTCGCGGTCAGGTTGTCCGTCCACCTGGTCCGGCCGGTGATCAGCCGCGCGTCCTCCTTGCGCAGCCGGGCCTTGCCGATCTCCGGGTTCACCGTCGAGGTCATCACTCACCTGCCACGGGGGTCTGGACGATGCGCTCCGCCTCGGGGCCGGCACCCGGTCGCATCCGGTCGGCCGCCTGCCGGACGGCCCGGACGATGTTCTGGTAGCCGGTGCACCGGCACAGGTTGCCCTCCAACCCGTGCCGTATCTGTTGCTCGTCGGGATCCGGATCGTCGGCCAACAGGTCGATCGACTGCATGATCATGCCGGGCGTGCAGAAACCGCACTGCAACGCGTGGTTGTCGTGGAACGCCTGCTGCACGGGGTGCAGGTTGCCGTCCCGCGCGATGCCCTCGATCGTGGTGATCTCGGCGCCGTCGGCCTGCACGGCCAGCACGGAGCACGATTTCACGCTGTGTCCGTTCAGATGAACGGTGCAGGCACCGCAGTTGCTGGTGTCGCACCCGACCACCGTGCCGACCTTGCCCAGCCGCTCCCGCAGGTAGTGCACCAGCAGGAGGCGGGGTTCGACATCGTCGGTATAGGTGGTTCCGTCGACGTTGACGGTGATACGCATGAGTCCTCCTCGGCGCACGGACGCATGATCACGGACCGTCTCAACTGATCAACGTGACCCGATTCACGTGCACCACCCTGCTCTTCCGCCGGACGGCCCACAACCCCACTCACCCGACATCAGCACTGGCCACCGCACGTGCGGAAGGATCTTGCGGATCGTTCCGCAAGCGCGGTTGGGGCGGCGTGCGGGCTCCGGCCGCGCGGCACCACCACGTGCGGTCCGCCGCACACGCCCCAACGTCACCGTCCGGCCGGACTCCGGGTAGCGGCAACCGCTCGACCGGCGAACGTCAGTGCTGGGCTGGGACTTCCCGGGTCGCGGCAGGCACTCGACCGGCGAGCGTTACCGCCGAGCCGGGACTCCCGGCTCGCGAACGTCACGGCTGAGCCGGTACTCCCGGGTCGCAGCGGCCACCCGACCGGCGAACATCACTGCTGGGCCGGGACTCCCGGTTCGCGGTGGATGCGGCCACTGGTCGACGTGAGCCGGACGCCCTCGCCGCCCCAGCGCAGCGCGATCATCTCCGCCGCGATCGACACCGCCGTCTCCTCCGGTGTCCGCGCCCCCAGGTCGAGCCCGATCGGCGACGCCAGCCGTGCCAACTGCTCCTCCGTCACGCCCGCCTCGCGCAGCCGGTCCAGCCGGTCCTCGTGGGTGCGCCGGGAACCCATCGCGCCGACGTAGCCGATGTCCAGCCGCAGCGCCACCTCCAACAGCGGCACGTCGAACTTCGGGTCGTGCGTGAGGACCGTGATCACCGTGCGCTGGTCGATGCGGCCGGCCTCGGCCTCGGCGGCCAGGTAGCGGTGCGGCCAGTCCACGACGACCTCGTCGGCGAACGGGAACCGCGTCGCCGTGGCGAACACAGCTCGCGCGTCGCACACCGTGACCTGGTAGCCCAGGTACGAGCCGAGGCGCGCCATCGCCGCGGCGAAGTCGATCGCGCCGAACACCAGCATCCGCGGCGGCGGTTCGAACGAGTTCACGAACACCGACATGCCCTCGCCCCGCCGCTGGCCGTCCGGACCGTACTGGAGCGTCGCGCTGCGGCCGGCGGCCAGCAGGCCGCGCGCGTCGTCCGTGACGGCGTCGTCCGCGCGGGGCGAACCCAGTTCGCCGACCACCTTGTCCGGCCACACCACGAGGTACCGGCCGATCCACTCGGGGTCGGGGTGCTTGACCACCTTGGCGATCGCCACCGGCCGACCGTCCCTCACGGACTCGACCACGTCGGACAGCTCCGGGAAGCTCTGCCGGTCCACCGACTCCACGTACACGTCGAGGATGCCGCCGCACGTCAGGCCCACGGCGAACGCGTCGTCGTCGCTGACGCCGTACCGCTGCAGCACGGCGCCGCCGTCGGCGATCTTCTCCTGCGCCAGTTCGTACACCGCGCCTTCGACGCAGCCGCCGGACACACTGCCGGACACCTCACCGTCGGGCGCCACCAGCATCGCGGAGCCCGGTTCCCGTGGGGCGGAACGGAACGTGGCCACCACCGTGCCCACACCCACTCGCTCGCCGGCCGACCAGCGCCGGTACAACTCGTCCAGTACGTCACGCATCGCGGATCTCCAACAGCACGGTTTCCAGAGCGGCCAGGCTGTGTCCGGCCACGAGTCGGTCGATGTGCGGCAGGGCGACCGCGATTCCGGACTGCACCGGCTGGTAGCCGGTGTGTCCGGCGTGCGGGTTCGCCCACAGCACGGTGTGCGCGAGCCGGCGCAGCCGGCCCAGTTGTTCGCCCAGCAGTGCCGGGTCGCCCCGTTCCCAACCGTCCGAGAACAGCACGACCACGGCGCGGCGGGCCACACCCCGCTGCCCCCACCGGTCCAGGAACGCGCGCAGGCCCTCGCCCAGGCGGGTGCCGCCGGCGAAGTCCGGCACGGCACGCGCGGCGCCGGCCAGCGCCTGCTCGGGGTCGCGCATCCGCAACTGCCGGGACACCCGGGTCATCCGCGTGCCCAGCGTGAACACCTCGGTGCTCGCCGGCGCCCGGCGGGTGATGACGTGCGCGAAGCGCAGCAGCGAGTCGGCGTACGGCTTCATCGAACCCGACACGTCGACGAGCAGGACGAGCCGCCGGGGCCGCTTGGCGCGGCGGTGCCGGGGCAGGTGGACCGGTTCGCCGCCGTTGACCAGCAG
>DASZXM010001015.1:0-2734 GCA_035546415.1 Pseudonocardiaceae bacterium | reverse complement strand
ACACCGTCATGCGGCGCGGAGCCGTGCTGACGGCGGCGGCGACCGGGGCGCTGGCGGCCGGCGAACCGGTGCGCGTGTCCGCACTGGTCCGGCTGGCCCGGTGGCAGTCCGCGTTCGTGCACCACCACCATGCCAGCGAGGACGAGCTGTTCTGGCCAGTGCTGCGCACGTTGTTCCCCGAGACGATCGGCGAACTGGACGGCCTGACCGAGGAGCACGAGACGCTGGACGCCGAACTGGGCAGGCTCACCGCGGCGATCGACCGCATCGCGACCTGCGACCCGGTCGAGGCCGTCGGCGTCGCCGCGCTGCACGCCCAGCCGGCCGCCGAGATCGTCCGGGACGTCCTCGCAATGCACCTGGACAACGAGGAACCGGTGCTCAACGGCCTGTTCCCGCAGGTCCCGGACGGTGACATCCGGGACCTGCGGAAGGCGATCGTGGCCGGCGCGCCGAGATCCGGCCCGGATCTGGTACTCGGCCTGCTGCAGGATCCGGAGCCCGCGCCGGGCCACGACACACTGCTGCACAACTTCCCACCGCCGGTGCGGTGGCTGCGGCCGGTGCTGCTGCGGCGCTACAACGCGCGCAAGGCGGCTCTCGCGCTTGCCGGTTCGTAACAGGCCGGCATGTCACGATGGGTGGGCGCAACCGAACGGAACAGGAGCACCCATGCCCCGAGCGACGGCCAACGGCATCGAACTGGAGTACGACACCTTCGGCGACCCGGCACACCCGCCGCTCGTCCTGGTCATGGGCCTGGGTGCCCAGATGATCGACTGGCCGGAGGACTTCGCCCGGCAGATCGCCGGCCACGGCTTCCACGTCATCCGCTACGACAACCGGGACGCCGGCCTGTCCACGTGGCTGGACGACCTGCCGGTGCCCGACCTGCAGGCCGTCCTCACCGGGACCGGCACGGCCCCCTACTCGCTGGCCGACATGGCCGACGACCTGGCGGGCCTGCTGGACGCGTTGGACATCCGTGCCGCGCACGTGGTGGGCGCGTCGATGGGCGGCATGATCGCGCAGCGCTTCGTCATCGACCACCCGTCCCGGGTGCGCAGCCTGACGTCGATCATGTCCACCACCGGCGACCCGAGCGTCGGCAACCCGACCCCGGAGGCCACCGCCGTCCTGCTGCGCCCGCCCGCGCCGACCCGGGAGCTGGCCATCGAGGCCACGATCGCGGGTGCCCGGGTGATCGGCTCGACGGGCTTCCCGGTGACCGACGAGTACCTGCGGGAGCGGGCGACCGCCTCCTACGACCGCGCCTACCACCCGGCCGGGGGCACGCGCCAGCTCGCGGCGATCCTCACGACCCCGGACCGCACGGCCGACCTGGGCCGGGTGATGGTGCCGACGGTGGTCGTGCACGGCGAGGCCGACCCGCTGATCGACGTCAGCGGCGGCAAGGCGACCGCGGCGGCGATCCCGGGCGCGGACCTGGTGGTCGTGCCGGGCATGGGCCACGACCTGCCGACCGGCGCGTGGCCGCAGGTCATCGATGCGATCGTGCGCACGGCCAAGCGCGCGGACTGAGCTACCCCGCGGGCCGGTGCGCGCCGCGCGTCGGTGCGCACCGCAGGCTCGCGGGACCGCGACATTCGTCGTACACCGGCGCGCCGGACGGTCACGGCGGTCGGGCGTCCGGGCGGTTGTCAGCGGATGGCGCGGCGGTTTGGATCGGACATATGCCGAACGTCGCCCACGCCCTTGTCCGCACGATGGCCGACGTCGGGGTCGACCGGATCTTCCTCAACCCCGGCACCGACACCGCCCCGATCCAGGAAGCCGTCGCCGAACTGGACGGCCCACGGGTCGTGCTGTGCCTGCACGAGGAGGTCGCGCTGGCCGCGGCGCACGCGTACTTCGCCGCCACCGGCCGGCCGCAGGTGGTGATGGTGCACGTGGACGTCGGCACCCAGAACCTGGGTTCCATGATGCACAACGCCGACCGGGCGAACGCCGGTGTCGTCGTGATCGCCGGTCGCACTCCGCAGACCGCGTACGGCGAACTGCCCGGCGGCCGGGACACCGGCGTGCACTGGATGCAGGACGTGCCCGACCAGGCCGGGGTCGTCCGACCCTATGTGAAGTGGGCCGCCGACCTGACCGAACCGGCGACGACGACCCGCCTGCTGGCCAGGGCCCTACAGGTGGCCGGCAGCGCACCCACCGGACCGGTGTACCTGACCGTGCCGCGCGAGGTGCTGATGGCGGCCGGACCCGACCCGTTCGACGCCTCCCGGTTCGGGCCGTCGGTGGCGCCCGCGCCGGATCCGACCGCGCTGGCCAGGGCGGCCGACGTGCTCGCGGGCAGCGCCCGGCCGGTGATCGTGACCAGCAGGATCGGGCAGCGGACCACGGCGGTCGCCGAACTGGTGAAGTTGGTGGACACGCTCGGCGCGAGCGTCGTCGAGACCCGGGAGCGGGTGAACTTCCCGTCCGGCCACCCGGCCTACCAGCGGGAAACGGCCGACGCGGCCGCGGCGCTGCGGTCGGCGGACGCGGTCCTGGTCGTCGACTGCCCGATCCCGTGGATTCCCGCGTCGGTGACGCCGCCGGACGACGCCACCGTGATCAGCATGGAGCTGGACCCGGTGTGGACGGCCATGCCGCACTGGAGCTACCCGGTGGACCTGCCCATCCAGTGCGACCCGGAGGCCGGCGTCCGGGAACTGCGGAAGGCGTTGCAGGACAGGAAGATCGAGCCGCGAGGGTGGCGGGCCAG
>DASZXM010001014.1:0-10436 GCA_035546415.1 Pseudonocardiaceae bacterium | reverse complement strand
GCCGACCTCGCGGCTGGGGATCTGACGAAATCCGCCGCGGCGACCGGTCGGCCCGGCCCTCGCTCGGGCCGACCAGCCAGTTGGGTAGATGCCGAACATGAGCGGATGGGACGTTCGCACCCGAAAATATTTCCGGTCCGTCCGATCACACCCTGCAGATAGTGAGTGAATTCCCGGCCACCGTGTCACGATCTGCATGTGACGAATCCGGCTTCGCCTGGTGGTCAACCGCTTCCGGCAGGACCGGCAGGAGCGCCGGACCGGTGGGGCGCCCTGCTGCCGCTGGCATCGTCACTACTCCTCGTGGTCGCCGGCGGGGTGGCCATCGGCGGGTCGTTCGGCACGCTCGAAGAGGAAGCCGAACGCGCCGGCAACCAGACGTTGACGCTCACCTACACGTCCTGGCACCTCACGCAGGGCGGCAGCTACTCGAACACGATCTACTTCCACGCGCCGCACTTCGGCATCCCGCTCGTCGCGACGGGTCTCCTGACGATCGTCAGCGGTCTGCTCCTCGTCTTCGGACGCGGACGGCTCGGGACACTGGCCCGCCCGGCGGCCCTGGCCAGCGCGGGACTCCTGGTGGGCACCGTGTGGACGGTGGCCCTGGTGGTGTCCGCCGACCTGGATGCCGTGACCAGGAGCGAGGACTTCGAGCTGACGTGGACCACCGGCAGCGGCTTCTGGCTGGTGCTCGCCGGCGGGATCGCGGCGGTGCTCGGCGGCCTGGCGGCGCTGTTCGGCGGCATCCCGCACCCATCGGCCGACCCGCCGACACCGCGGTACGGCTTCCCCGCGGCCGGGTCCCTGCCACCGGGCCAACCGATGCCGAACACCCCGTTCGCGACCGGAGCCGACCTGCAAGTCCCGCACGCGGTCCCGTCCAACCCATCTGACCCGGACCCGGCAAGCGCACGGTCCAACCCGCCTGCGCCGCTCGCGGCCCCGGACCCGGGCTCAACCCCGGCCTCGGCCCTGGCCGCGGCAAGCGCACCATTCATCCCGCAACCCGCGCAGCAGGTCGACCCACTCACCGGCCACCCGGTAGAACCCGCGCTATCGGTGTTCCAGCCGCCGACACCACCGACCGAGCAGCCCCCTGACCGGTGACAACATCACGCGTGCAGCGTGTCGGGCCCGGTTGACGCTGCCTTCACGATGCCGGGCGACTAGGGTCGAAACCCATGCTGGCCAGGCCGGACCGCGTCATCCTCATCGCGCAGGCGGTCATCTGCGCGATGATGCTGGGTGCGGCTGTCTTCGGCGGCTTCCCCAACCCGGTACCCGTACTGTTCCTCGCCGGCGCGCTCGGCGCGGGCAATGCGGCGTTCGACCTGATGCGCACGTTCGGTTCGGCGTTGCTCGGCGGCGTCGCGGCGGCGTGCGTGGCGCTGGCCGGCATCCCGTTCGTGACGTGCTCGTCGCCGCGCTACAGCACGGTGTTCGACTGCACCGGCAACAGCCCGACGTGGCACCTCACGGGCACGGTCATCGCGGCGGGCCTGTCCGGCGCGAGCCTGGTGCTGGCCAGAACGGCGGCCCGCGCGCAGGAGTACGACCGTCTGACGAACATCGAGCGCCGCCTGGCCGAACTACAACGCGACCTGGGCCCTGCCGCCCGCCGCCCGATGAGCCGCCAGGCCCACGACGCCATGGACGACCCGCAGGATCGGTAACACGCCCGTCCCACCGGGGCAACATGCGAACCGCAGGCTGGACCGCATGGACGACCCCACCTCGACCTGGCGCCTGCGCGTCGAACTCACCGACCGCCCCGGCACGCTGGCACGCCTGGCCACGTCGCTGGCCGGCAAGGGTTGCAACATCCTGGCCCTGACGGTGCTCCCGGTCCCCAACGGCGTCATCGACGACCTGATCGTGAGCACACCGAACGCGCTTCTGCCGGCCGAACTGGTCACGCTGGTCCGCGCGGTGGGCGGCCGCTGTGCGGGCATCACGAAGGCCCACATGACGGACCTGACGGACGCGCCCACGGCAGCTCTCCGCATTGCGGCAAAACTCGTGGACCACACGGCGGGCTACGCAGAATCGGTGCGTGAACTCCTGGGCGCCGACTCGGCGGAACCAGCCGGCTCAGCAGCGGCACCCACGGACACCCCGCCAGCCCGGCACATCACAGCCGGGTTGGCGTACGACGCGGACGCGTGGCGGTCACCGATCCCCGCGGCCGATTGCGCCAGCACCGGACAGGCCGCGCCCCCGGCTGCCGATGGCCACGACACCCGGCAGACGACGAACCCGGCGACGAACCCGGCGGCGGACCGGGCGACGGGCCGCACGCCCGGCCGGCAGGCCACGGTGCATGCGGCGGACGGCACGGGCCTGGAGATGCGACGGGGCTGGGCACCATTCACCGAGGTCGAGCTGGCCCGCTCGGCGGCGCTGGCCGACCTGGTGCGTGCATCGGGCGCGCGGGGCATCGGTGCGACGGCGGTCGTCACCGACGACGGCGCAGGCGTCGTCCTGCGTGAAAGCCTCCCGTCCGACACGGACGGCGTAGCCGCCATGCACGACCGCTGCTCCAGCGCCACGCTCGTGGCCCGCTACCACGGCGGCAGCCGCGGCATGCCGTGCCGCCTCCTGCACCGGTTGCTCGCACCCCCGCGTGGCCGCACGGTGGTGGCGGTCATGGGCCACCAGGTGGTCGCGGTCGGCCAACTGATCAACACCGGTGACCCCGGCGTCGGCGAACTGTCGCTGCTGGTCGAGGACGACTGGCAGGGCAAGGGCATCGGCACGGCTCTACTCACCCACCTGGTCCGCACCGCCCGAGGCGCCGGCCACACGACGGTCTTCGGATGGTGCCACCCCGGCGAACACCGCCTCCCCGCAGCCGCCGAACGCGCCGGCTACCCGGTCTCCACGCGCTTCGAGGGGAACCTCCTCCGCGTCTCGCTCGACATCACGCCCACGCACCACGTCCTCGCACACCGCGACGCACCCCTCGCGAACCGCTGACCGGCTCCTATCGGACGCGAGCGGCGGACCGACGGCCAAGCCGACGGGGACGGCCGCGTGACAGGGAACGGCAGCGCGACAGGTCCCAACAGCAGTGCGATGGGTGACCGGCAGCGCGACGGTCCCAACAGCGGCGCGACGGGTGACCGGCAGCGCGACGGTCCCAACAGCGGCGCGACGGGTGACCGGCGGCGCGACGGTCCCGACGGCGGCGCCAGCCAGCGCGTTCCTCCGCCGATCGCTCAACCCGCGTTCCGAATCGCTCTCACCCGGGCCGCGCCATCCGCCAGACCCGCACCGCACCGCATCTCACCGTGCCGAGCGCCACCCGCCGAACGCCACTCGCCACCCGCCGAACGCCACTCGCCATCCGCCGCGCGTCGCCGTCCAGCCCTGCCGCCGCCGCGCCGGCCGCACCGTTTTTACCGGCTAAACCCCAAACGAGGCCGTTTGGCTGCACTTTCGCCGATAAAGTGACTCGGATCACTCTCCGTTGGTCGGTTCCAGCAGGCCGCGTTCGTAGGCCGTTGCTACTGCCTCAGCTCGGCGGCTGGCGCCAAGTTTTGCCATGATACGGGACAGGTGGACGCTCACCGTTTTTTCGCTGATGTACAGCTCCTGGCCCACTTCCCGGTTCGTCCGTCCCAATGCGACCAACGACAGGACCGCGCGTTCCCTGGGGGTGAACGGGTCCACGTGGTCTCGTGGGGCCGCCAGGCCCGGTACCGTCAGGCGGCCGCGCCTGGCCAGATCCGCTGCCGCGTCGGCCAACGGGCGGGCGCCCAGTTGGTTCGTCGCCGCGGCGACCGCCGCGAGTTCTTTCGCTGCCGAGTCCTTGTCGTCCGCCGCGAGCAGTGCCTCCGCCAGGCGGAGTCTCGCGAATGCCTGTGCGTACACGCTTCCGTAGTCGAAAGCGGACACCGCTTCCTGCCATGCCTTCACATCGCCGGCGCCGATCAGGCGGGTCAGTTCGGCTCGGACCATGGCCAGCCAGGCGACACCCTCGACGCCCAGCGTGCCCGTCCACGGGCGGCCGACGACCGCCAACTCCTCGGCCGCTTCCGCCAACCGTTCGCCTTCCGCGACCGCTGCCAGTTCCGCTGCCGTGTCGCGTTCCCGGCGGGCTTTGCGGGCCAGTTCCACCTGTGCCGCTATGCCCCACGCGGACAGTCGGATGCGGCCCAGCAGCTTCGTCCAGCCCGTCTTGACCAGCCAGTCCGTCACTTCCGTTACCGCGTTCGCGGCCACGTCCGGGTGGCCCAGCCACAGTTCCGCTTCGACCTTCGCGAACGCGCAGAGGATCACGATCTCCGTGTCCCGGTGCCAGTGCGCGCGCAGTTCGGCGAGCAGTTTCGTGGCCTCCTCGCAGCGGCCCCTGCCGACCATGACGAACGTGCTCGCCGCCGCCAGCCTGGCCAGGACCGTGTCGGACACGCGCATCGCGGGCGACTCGGCCGCTTCCTCGCTGCCGTCCCAATCGCCCGTCATGTACTTGGCGATCGTCCGGATCACGCGGATCTCGACACCGTAGTTGCTCCAGCTCAGGCCGTTCGCCTTGGCACGCCTGGTGGCCTCGTCGAACTCCGCGACCGATTCGGCCAGGTCGCCGCGTTCATAACTGTGCAGGCCCAGGAAGTACCGTGCGCGCAGTTCCGTGCTGAACGCCTCGACCTGGGTGGCCGTGCGGATCGCGGCACGGAAGTGGCGCACCGCGCCGTCCTGGTCGCCTTCGAACTCGTCCAGCATGCCCAACGTGACGAGCGCGTCCGCCTCCGCGCCCAGGGCGTGCACCGCGCGGGCGTCGGAGATGGCGTTCTGCGCCGCTTCCCGGGCGGCCGCCGGGTCGCTCTTGCGCAACGCCATCGCCAGCACCGCCTGCACCCACGCCCGGGTGTACGTCGGCGGGCGGTCGGCGACCAGTTGCCACGCGTTCTCGATGGCCTCGCGCGCGTCGGCGCCCTTGCCCTCCAGGTTGATCAGCGCCTGTGCCAGCCTGCGGTACGACTGGGCCGCGTGTTCCGGTTCCTCGACGGCGGCGAACCGGTCCACCGCCGACTTGGCGAACGCGACCGACCGCTCCGGCTCGCCGGCCGTCGCCGCCTGGTAGCTGGCCGAGCGGAGCAGTGCGGCCTCGTTGATGCCGGCCGGCCGCTCGTCGACGGGCACCGCGTCCCACAGTTTCAGTGCCTGTTCGACGTGCCGCAACGCCTCCGCGGGCGCACCCACCGACGCTGCTTCGTCCGCGGCACGCACCGACGCTGCCAACGCCGTGCGCAGGTCGTGGCTCTGCAGGCTGTGGTGGGCCAGGGCGGCCGCTGAGCCGCGGCGGTCGTCGTTCGCGGCGATCTGCCGGGCGTACGCGGCGTGCATGCGGACCCGTTCGCCGGGCAGCAGGTCGCCGTACACGGCTTCGCGCAGCAGCGCGTGCCGGAAGACGTAGTACGAGTCGCGGTCGTTGACCAGCAGGACGTGGTGCTGCACCGCCTCGCGCAGCGCCTCGTCCAGTTCGACGGGGCTCATCTCGACGACCGCCTGCAACTGGGCGTGCCCGACTCGCCTGCCGGCCACCGACGCCATTCGCACGACGGTCTGCGTCTGCGGGCTGAGGCGTTCGATCCTGGCCAGCAGCACGTCGGCCAGGCCGGTGGGCACGCCGGTGCCGTGGTCGGCGACCGCCGCCATCAGCTCCTCGGCGAAGAACGCGTTGCCCTCCGAGCGGGTCGCGATCTGTTTGATCACGTCCTCCGGCACGGGCTCCTCGGCCAGTGCGGCGACGAAATGGCAGGCGTCCTCGGCGTCGAACGGCGCCAGGTCGATGCGTTCGACCACGGGCAGCCGGACGAGTTCGGCCAGCAGGGGCCGCAGCGGATGCCTGCGGTGCAGGTCGTCGGAACGATAGCTGCCCACCACCAGCAGCCGCTGCATGCGCAGCCGCGAGATGAGGAAGGACAGCAGGTCGCGGGTTGACGAGTCGGCCCAGTGCAGGTCCTCGACGACCAGCACGACGCACCGATCGCCGGACAGGTCGGCGAGCAGGCCCAACAGGGCGTCGAACAGCTGGAGTTGGCCGACGTCGCGTTCGGGCGCCGGGGCGGTGCTGCCCGGGCGGGGTGAATTGGCGCCCGGTTCGGGGGCGGCCGACATGGTGGACTCCGGCAGGAGCTTGGCCAGCGCGGGCCAGCGGCGCACGGCCATCGGGTCCTGGCGGTTGAGATGCACCAGGATCTCCACGAACGGGAGATACGGCAGACCGGTCTCGCCGACGTCCAGGCAGCGCCCGACGAGGACCCTGCCGCCGCGCGACGACGCGGTCTTGGCGAGTTCCTCGATCAGCCGGGACTTGCCGACGCCCGCGTCGCCGCTGATCAGGACGGCCGTCGCGGCGCCGACCTCGGCACGCGCGAGCGACGCGTGCAGGCGAGCCATCTCACCTGACCGCGCCACCAGTGGAATTCCCGATCCGAGCCTAGGCACGAGTTCCATTGTTCCGCACGACCCCGACTGTGAGCCGCGAACAGCGAAGACCGCTGGTCACGGGCGCGAACCCCGGCTGGTGGAGACACCGCTGGTGGCGACTCTGCTGGTGGAGACTCTGCGAGTAGTGGGGATGCTGACAGCCGGGACCGCCCGAGTTCGGCTCGGACGGTCCCGGCTGATCAGTGCCTCGTGCCTCGGGGCATCCAGCGGTTCCACGCACCGCTGCGCCTGCCCTCCACGGACCGACGGCGGCCGGCCAGCTTGTGCAACTGCTGGCGGCGGTACTCGGCCTCGGCGCGGACGGACTCCTCGGTCCAGTTCATCATGACGATCTCCTCGGGATGTTTGGTTTCGTCGCCGAGGATGAGAGTCGTCGTGAGGGAGGTGGGCCGGCATGGGGTGACCACGCACTCCTGGGCCCTCTACACCCCTTACCCACCTGTGCGTAACGGCCATGGGCGGGGTAAGGGGTGTTCGGGCCCCTTACCCCGCCCACGCCTTGATCAGCTGGACGACAGGTCGGTCCGCGCCCGCCCGATGAATGCCGTCCAGCCGTCGGAACCGAATCGAAGAATCGGCCCCCTCGGATTCTTCGAATCACGAACAGCGGTACCGACGCCGACGGAGGCGATTTCCACGCAGTCGTTTCCACCGCCACTGTGGCTACTCTTGTACCACTGTGTCACGCGTTTTTCAGAAAGGGTCACACCCCACTCCTTCCATTATTTTCCCCTGAACTCAGGAAAACCGAGCAGCCGCCTCGGAGATCCTGGTCAGCGTGTGGTCCGGAGAGAGTGCGGCCGCCCGCAGATGGTCGAACATCAGCGTGTAGCGCACGATTTCGGCCGGCTCCTCCAGATAGAAGCCGGCGGTCGCGTTGTCGACGTAGACAACGTCCGGGTCGGCTTGTTCCGGATAGCCAAGAATGAGAAACGGACCTTCCATGCCGGCGTGCGCGCCGGCCGAGAACGGCAGAACTTGAATGGTGACGTGCGGCAGTGCGGCGCGTTCGGTGAGCCAGCCCAACTGTTCGCGCATGACGGCGGCACCGCCGACCGGCCGGCACAGGACGGCTTCGTCGATCACGGCCCAGTACTGAGGGGGTACGGCTTCGGTGAGTAGCCGCTGCCGGGCCACGCGGGCCTTGACCCGCTTCTCCACCTCGGCGGTGGTGGCGTCCGGCCGGGCGGCGCGGATGACGGCCCGCATGTAGTCCCGTGTCTGCAGCAGGCCGGGCACGAGCAGCGCCTGGTAGGCGCGCAGCGAGGACGCCTCGGCCTCCAAGCCGACGAACGCCCCCGTGAACACCTCGTTGTACGAGTGCCACCAGCCCTTCTTGCGGGCTTCCCTGGCAAGTTGCACAAGCGCGTCGAGCTGGTCGTCGGACACGCCGTAGAGCCGCAGCAGCTCACGGGCGTCCCTCGGGTTGACCCCGACGTGCCCGGTCTCGATCCTGCTGATCTTGGATGCCGAGCACTCCAGCTTCTCGGCGACGTCGTCGATGGTGAGTTTCGCCTGGTCCCGGAGCCTGCGCAGCTCGCCAGCCAACCGTCGACGACGCACCGTGGGACTGTGGCCCAAGGATCGTCACCTCCACGTCGGCATGTGAACCGCAGCCGCTCGTACCACGACCAGCCCGCGTCTGGGGCACATTCTGTTCGGCCACCTGGAAGAACGCCAAGAGACGTCACCCGACCGTGTACTGCAACTTGCAGATTCGGAGCCGCCGTCGCAGGCTGCTTCCCGTGCCTCACGGCGCCACGCTCCCGGACCCGAGCGGACGACGATACATCGTCGCGGGCATCGAGGGCGTCACCGTGGGCGGGGCCGTGTTCGGCCGCCGGTCCGCACGCCTTCGTTGCACGAGGAGGGGATCCTGACGGCTTCGTTATTCGGCCAGCTCGACCGATCGCTGCACGATCGCCTCGGCGATCTGGTCCGTCGAGCGCAACGCTGTGACGACGACACGGCGTTGACCCTGGCCAGAGTCGAACTCCCGAAGGTGGTCACGGCGCTGCGGGCGCTGCTGGAAGAACACCAGCCGGACGAACGCGGCAGGTGTGCAACCTGCCGACGGCGGCCGTTCAGCCGAAAGTTGCCGTCACCGTGCCGGGCCTACCTGGCAGCGCACCTGAGCCTGGTGCTCGCGGACGAGACGACACCGGACGGTGGCAGGCGGCACCTGCACCGCGCGAGCTGAACACGCGATCACCAGCGGACCGCTGGTGGGTCACCCAGGCGTTGACCGGCTGCTGATCGCCCCGACCCGCGGGCTGATCACCGGCCGCTGAGCGAAGTAAATCGTCGACCGCGACCGCCGGTCGGCGGTCAGTCGCCGGCCTACCGCCGGTCGGCGGCCAGTCGCCGACCGATGGGCGGTCGGCTGCCAGTCGCCGGCCGATCGACGGTCGGCACCACAGACGGGCCCGGGCTCCACCCCGGTGCTCCGCCGGGCGGCGCGTCATCCCGACGCCTCCCCCCACCGCGTCACCCGGCACCACCCGCGACGGATCGGTGTGTCCCCCGACTGCGCCGATCCGTCGCGGGCCTCCCCTAGGGGGTCAGCAGGTTGGGCCCTGTTCTGCGCAGGTGCGAAACGCCCCCGGTCGGTCCCTCGATAGGCTCTTCGAGCGCCGTGGCCGCCGACCGAGAGTGAGCCGATGTCCCTCAGCTATGGAGAAGCGATCTTCGCTGGCCTGCTCCAGGGGATCAGTGAGCTGTTCCCCGTGTCGAGCCTCGGTCACAGCGTGCTCGTTCCCGCCCTGATCGGCGGTAAGTGGGCGCAGGACATGAACATGGCCGCCCCCAAGTCGGCGTACCTGGACGTGCTGGTCGCGATGCACGTGGCCACGGCGATCGCGCTGGTCGTGTTCTTCTGGAAGGACTGGGTGCGCATCATCGGCGGCCTGTTCACGTCCATCCGGTACCGCAAGATCGAGACCTCGGACGAGCGATTGGCGTGGCTGCTGATCATCGGCACGATCCCGGTCGGCATCGCGGGCTTCCTCCTGGACAAGGTCGTGCAGGAAGACCTCGGCAAACCCATCCCCGCGTCGCTGTTCCTGCTGCTCAACGGCGCGGTGCTGTTCGGTGTGGAACGGTTGCAGCGCAACAGGGCCGACGACGAGGAGTTCATGGCGGCGCTGCGCCGGTCGGACGGTTCGGACGACGAGACGATGCTCATCGAACGCGTCTCCATGACGGACGAGACCACGCCGATGACGGCGGTCACCGACTCGATGGCGGTGGACGCGAAACTGTCGAAACTCCGTTACGGCGAGGCGATCGCGATCGGGTCGGCGCAGATCCTGGCGCTGCTGCCGGGCATCAGCCGGTCGGGCATCACGATCGTCGGCGGCCTGCTGCGCGGGCTGAAGCACGACGAGGCGGCGCGGTTCGCGTTCCTGCTGGCCACGCCGGTGATCGCGGCGGCAGGCCTGTTCAAGATGCCGGACCTGCTGCGCCCGGAGATGCACGGTTCGCTGGGACCGGCGGTTGTGGGCAGCATCATCGCGGGGCTCGCGTCGTACGTGTCAGTGCGGTTCCTGACCAACTACTTCGAGACACGGACGCTGAACCCGTTCGCGATCTACTGCCTCGTCGCCGGGATCGGCTGCCTGGGGTACTTCACGCTGGTGAAGTGAGGCGGCGCGCCTCCGCGGGCCGACGACACGCCGGTGGGGACATGCGGGTGGGGTGGTGAGCGGCGGCGGAGGTGTGTCGCGGCGGTTCGGGCTCGGTGAACGGACGACACGCGCGGGGAGTTGGGCTTGCCATCCGGCGTGTCGACCACTCGGCCTCGGCGAACCGACGACACGCGCGGAAATGTGGGCTCGTCGCTCGGCGTGTCGACTGTCAGGCTTGGCGAACTGACGACACGCGCGGGAAGCCGGCGAAACCTCCGGGCGTGTCGACTGTTCGGCGAGGCGCTCGCCGGCGGGCACCCTGAGCCGGCAGGCCCGGAGCGGGCGTTTGGGCCG
>DASZXM010001013.1:0-4808 GCA_035546415.1 Pseudonocardiaceae bacterium | reverse complement strand
TCGGCCGCGCGGCTCGGGTAGTCCTCGTCGACCTGGGTGAACGTGAACCCGGCGAGTTCGGGGATGTTCGACCGGAACGGCAGCGCCCGTGCGCCCGCGGGGGAGATCTCGTCGGTGGAGATGTTGTCGCCCAGCTTGAGCAGCACCGGTCCGTCGAGGTCGTCGGGCAGCGGGTCGAAGTCGGGCAGGGACGCGATGTTGGGGCCCTTGACCAGTTCCTGGTCGGCGGCCTGCTCCGGCGGCAGTGGCGCGACCAGCATGTCGGTGTTGACGGCCGACCTCGTCGGTGCGAGCGAGCCGGGATGGTCGATGCCCAGTTCGGCGGCCAGGTCGCGCGGATCGGTGATGGTGCCGGTCAGTGCCGCCGCGGCCGCCGTCTCCGGGGAGCACAGCCACACCGAGTCCTCCCGGGTGCCCGAGCGGCCCGGGAAGTTCCTCGGGAACGTGCGCAGCGAGTTGCGTCCGGTCGCCGGCGCCTGGCCCATGCCGATACAGCCCAGGCAGCCCGCCTGGTGGATGCGCGCGCCCGCGCCGATCAGGTCGAACGTGACACCGTCGCGGGTCAGGTCGGCGAAGATCTGCCGCGAACTGGGGTTGACGTCGAAGCTGACCGAGTCGCTGGTCTGTCGACCCCGCACCAGGGCGGCCACCACGGCGTAGTCCCGGGAGCCCGGGTTGGCCGACGACCCGACCACGACCTGGCTGACCGGCTCGCCCGCCACGTCGCGCACCGGCACGACGTCACCCGGTGAGGACGGCCGGGCGATCAGCGGCTCCAGCGTGCCGAGGTCGATCTCGTCGGTGACGTCGTACTGGGCGCCGTCGTCGGCGCGCAGTTCCTGGAAGTCGGCCAGCCGGTCCTCGGCGGCCAGGAAGTCCCGCACCGCGTCGTCGGCGGGGAACACGGTCGTCGTGGCACCCAGTTCGGCGCCCATGTTGGCGATGACGTGCCGGTCCATCGCGGTCAGCCCGGCCAGCCCCGGTCCGTGGTACTCGATGATCCGGTGCAGCCCGCCGCGCACGCCGTGGCGGCGCAGCATCTCCAGGACGACGTCCTTCGCCGACACCCAGGGCGGCAGCGAGCCGGTGAGCCGGACGCCCCAGATCTCCGGCATCCGCAACCGCAGCGGTTGCCCGGCGATGGCCAGCGCGACCTCCAGGCCACCGACGCCGATCGCCAGCATGCCCAGCGAGCCCGCGGCGCACGTGTGCGAGTCCGACCCGGCCAGGGTCGCACCGGGCACCCCGAACCGCTGCATGTGGGTCGGGTGGGAGACGCCGTTGCCCGGCTTGGAGAACCAGATCCCGTACCGGCGGCACGCACTGCGCAGGAACTCGTGGTCCTCGGCGTTGCGCTCGTCGGCCTGGAGCAGGTTGTGGTCGACGTACTGGACGCTCACCCGCGCCCGGGTGCGGTCGACCCCCAGGGCCTCCAGTTCCTGCATGACGAGCGTGCCGGTGGCGTCCTGGGTCAGCGTCTGGTCGACGGCCAGGGCGATGTCGCCGCCGGGTGTCAGGTCGCCATCGACGAGGTGGGACTCGATCAGCTTGCCTGCGACTGTGCCTCTCACGGACGGCTCCTCTCCAGTGGACGCCTACCCGGAGCCCGGCGGCACGAAACTCAGGGCGCGACCGTGCGCCTGCTCGGCACGAGCCGGTGCGGCTCGGTGTCCAGGTCGTCGACGCCGAAGCTGATGATCCGGCGCGGGTGGATGCGGATGATCGCCCCGCCGAACATCGACGCCGAGTCGGTCGGCTCGTCGATCGCCTCGGCATGCCCGCGGATCTCCACGCAGCGGACCCGCCACGGGTCGACGGACGCGATGTCGTCGACGACGAACGCGACCCGGCCGTTGTCGGCGACGTTGCGGTACTTCCGGCTGGCGGCCATGTTGTGGCCACCGATGTCGATGGTGTCGGTGTCGGCGTTGTAGCTGAACCCGACCGGGCTGACCTGCAACGTGCCGTCCGGCTGGACGGTCGCCAGCCGGCCGAGCCGTTGCGTGGCCAGGTACTTCAGTTCGATGTCGGTGAACACCATGGTGCGCTCCTCACTGTGGCTGTCCCCAGCATCCGATCTCCACTGAACTGGAGGTCAAGTCGCGTTCGGCTCGGAAGCATCTGAGGACGCGGACGACGCGGCCATGGATGATGCGACCGTGCTGATGGTGGCTAGTGAATCTGCTGGCGGTAGCTCGTAGCTGATTACACCGCGTCCTATAGGCGCGGGTGTAATCACCGTCCCGGTTGAGGCGATCCACGATGCCGAGGCCTGGGTGTCCAGACAGATGAGAGTATTGGCAACTCGTGGCTGTTCGCCGGCCGCGCTTGCTGAAGCTGACGCTAGTCAACTTGCGACTGCGGACGAACAGGAGCACTTCTTCGATCAATGGTTGCGGAGCTGACTCTTCTCGCGTGCAAAACGTGAACTGGCTTCCGTGTCCGGGTGGCCGCCGTTTCGGGACGGGGAGTGTCCGGTTCTCGATCGGCTCGGCTCGAAGTCTGCCGCACCGCGGAAGGAAGACTGGTACAGCCAAGCGGACCGATGGCGCGTTTGGTGGGGCAGTGTGGAAACGACGCTGGAGGTCAAGTTCCGCGTAGGTCGAGCCGGGAGAGGAAGTCGGCGAGACCGCCCGGTGCGCGTCCCTGGCGGCGGGCGCTGGTGACGACCCGGGGGCCGCGCGCGTATTCGCATCGGTAGCCGGCCTGCCGCAGCCGCTGCCAGAGGTCGTGGTCCTCGCCGGTGGCCACGGCACCGAAACCGCCGACGGCGTGGTAGGCGTCGGCGCGGACGCCCGGGTTCGCCGCGAACACCCGACCGTGGCCGTCCGGGCGGCGGGTCACCGGCAGGATCGAATGGTCGGCGAGGAGCGCGATCCCGGCGACCGCGTGGGCGCCGCGGCGCGCCAGTTCCAGGTGTCGCACCGCCCAGTCGCGGGCGACCGTGGTGTCCGCGTCGGTGGACAGCAGCCACACGTCCGACAGCCGCGGCCCGGTCAGGTCGAGGCGGCCCAGGCCGAGGTCGCGCACCTCGCCGATCGTGGCCGGCTTCGTGTTGCGCACGACCCGGCCGGGCAGGCCCGTCACCTCGGCACGTGCCACCGCTTCGGTGTCGTCCGTGCACCGGTCGGCCACGACACACAGTGCGGACTCGACGTCCGGTGGCAGCGCCCGCAGCGCGGTCCGGATGCTGCGCAGGCACGCGGCGATCGTGCTGGCCTCGTTCCGCGCCGGAACCACCACACCGACCGCCGTGATCACCGGCGGTCCAGCACGTGCAGCACGAACCGCTCGTCCACGTGCTCGACCAGCGGTTCGAGTGCCGGATGCGCCAGCAGGTACCGATGGGCGGCCATCCCGTTCCTCGGCGCCTCGGCCGCCCACGGCAGCCAGTGCACGGCGACCAGATGCCCGCCCGGTCGCAGGCGGTCCACGGCGGCGTCCACCGACGCGGCGAGATCGTCGTCGCCCAGGTAGTAGAGGATCTCGCTGAACACGACCAGGTCGGCCGGTGCCGTGGGCAGGTCGGGAAGGGCACCGGCGGTCACCTCGACGTTCGCCGTGTCCGCGGTGTGCTCGCGGCACCGCCGCACGGCCGCCGGCACCGGGTCGGACGCCAGGACCCGCGCACAGCGGCCGGCCAGCTCCCGGGTGAGGACCCCGGTGCCGCAGGCCGGTTCGAGTGCGGTGCCGTAGCGTTCACGCGGCGGCGCGGCCAGCAGGGTGGCGCGTTTGCGGCGCTCGTACCACTTCGTGGCCACCGCCCACGGGTTGTCGGCGCCGTCGTCCAGCTCGACGAACCGGCTGACCGGCGCGGTGCGCGAGGGCGGCTGGCGGAACACGGTTTCCGCGTCGTCCGGCCCGGGGATCGGGTACGACCACCGGTGCGTCGTGATCGGTGCGACGGCCAGGGCCACCTCGCCGAGGGTGCGGCGGTCCGGGTGCGGGTCGTCCGGCCACGGCACGAGGCACACGTCGGCGTCGGCCAGCAGCGGCATCAGCCGATCGGTCAGGTCGGCGCGGTGGTCGGCCAGACCGGAGTCGGGCAGGCCGAGGCAGTGCAGGTCGAAACGGTGCGGGTCGAAGAGGTGCGGGTCGAAACGGTGCGGGTCGATGTCGGACCACCCCGGGAGCAGCGGCGACCCGGCCGTGGCGACGACGACATCGACCGCCGTGCCGCTGTCCCGCTACTGCCGCAGCAGGCGACTGGCGCCGCGTGCCACGTCCTCCGGGCGTGCGGCGACGATGACGGCGTGCCGGTAGCGCTCGTCGGGGAGCGCGTGCGGCTCGCGCGTGGCGGCGGTCATCGGTCCCGCTCGCCGGTGAGCACGTTCTCGCCCAGCACCGCCAGATCCCGCTCGGCGTGGTGCTGCCGGACGTAGACCTCCAGGTCGGCGAGTTGCTGGGCGAACCGCCGGTCCCGGCACAGCGGTGTCGGACCGGTGATCCTGGGCACCCGGTCGCGGGTCTCCCACGCCGCGCGTTCCACGGCTGCCTTCGCCGTGCGGATCGGGATCGTGGGGTCGGCGTCCGGCTGGGCGTCGACGAGCCGGGCCGTGTCGGCGAGCAGGGCGTCGGCGGCGCGCAGGGCCGCGTGCAGGGCGCCCAGATGCGCGATCTGGTGTTCGTCGACCTTCGTGGACTCGCGCAGCAGCGCCAGGACGGTGTCCAGGACGCCTGCCGTGCCGCCCAGCCACACCGCCGCCACACCACCGCTGCCCAGCCGGAAGCCGCGCCGGGTCGGGTACCAGTCCGGGCCGCCTACGGTCGCGTCCACCGACACGCCCGCGAAGTGCACGTCGAGGCTG
>DASZXM010001012.1:0-2302 GCA_035546415.1 Pseudonocardiaceae bacterium | reverse complement strand
CAACGGCGTCCTGCGCGCGGCGCGCCGCCTGGGCGTCACGCTGATCGCGTTCTCACCGCTGCGGATGGGTCTGCTCACCGGCAAGTTCCACGCGGACCCGGCGCGCATCCGGGCGCTGCCACGCGTGCGCCGCATGATGGGCGCGTACCGCGCCGCCGAGATGCGCCGCGCGGAACCGGTGGTGCGGACGCTGACGGCGGTCGCGAAGACCCACGGAGTCACCCCGGCCCAGGTGGCCCTGTCCTGGCTCACGACGTACTACGACGACTCGGTGGTGGCGATCCCCGGCGCGTCCAAGCCGCACCAGGCAGCCGAAAGCGCGGCGGCGATGAGCCTGAAACTGACCGACCGCGAACTGAACGGACTGGCCGAAGCCGCCCACTGACGTGACGCGGCGGGTCAGGTTTCGGTGGGCCGCAAGTCCTCCTGGGTGCCGGAGACCGCGCGGACCAACGCCGCTCGCAGTTCGTCCTCCGTGATCGTGAAATGCTGCCGGCCGATGTCCCACGCGCGGCTCGCGTCGCCACCCGTCACCGCCGCCGCCAACTCCCGATGTTGCGGCAACGCCCGCTCGTACACCGGCACCGTGAACGGCTCCACCGCGAAGCCGAACGTGATCTCCGACAGCAACTGCTCCCGCACCGCCAACAGTCGCGGGTTCTTCGCCGCCCGCGCGATCGCGTGATGCAGGCGGACGTCGGCCGCCTGGGCGTCGGGCATCGACGACGCCGTCTCGTACTGCTCCAGCGCGGCCCGGATCTCCTTGACATCCGCTTCGTCCCGGCGTTCCGCCGCCGTCCGCGCGACCAACGCCTCCACCAGCAAGCGCATGTCGAACGCGCTCTGCA
This sequence comes from Pseudonocardiaceae bacterium, assembly GCA_035546415.1. Lineage (GTDB taxonomy): Bacteria > Actinomycetota > Actinomycetes > Mycobacteriales > Pseudonocardiaceae > DATEPR01. The sequence goes on along the minus strand of DASZXM010001012.1, from coordinate 1,454 downwards.
GCTCATCCCACCGGGGACCCAACGTCGACCGGACCGCGCGCGCCGACTCCGTCGACTCCGTCGTCCACGGCCGGCGGACGAACGCCCCGCCCGACCGGCCCCGCCGCACCTCCAGCAGCCCGGCGGCGACGACCCTGGCCAACGCGTCCCGCACCGTGGTCCGCGACACGCCCAGCCGGGCCGCCAACTCCCGTTCCGACGGCAGCCGCTGACCCGGCGTGAACTCGCCCAGCGCGATGGCCGTCATGATCCGGTCGGCGAGCACCTCACCGGCGGCCGGCGTCTCCAGCCTGCCCAGCAACGGCTCGCCCATCCGCACCGCTCCAGGCTACGACGCTCGCACGGACCCCCGCGAACGACCACACACGCCCGGTGAACGCCTACCCCACCGCCAACCGCAACGTCACCACCTCGAACGGCCGCAACGACAGCGCGAACCCGTCGTCCGCCACGTCGTACTCGACCGACTCGGCCCACCGCCGCTCCAGCAGGTCCGTCGACACCGCCCCCGCCAACGGGAACCCCGCCGTCACCCGCGCCGTCGCCCGCACGCCCAGCGCCTCGTACAACCGCACCACCACGTCCCCGGACCGGTCGTCGGCCAGCTTCACCGCCTCCACCACGACCCCGTCGTCCGACACCGCCACCAACGGCGCGACCACGCCACCCGTGCGTACCCGCCACGGCAGGTTGATCCGATACCCGGCCACCACCGCGTCAGCCACCGACGCGCCCGCGACCAGCGCGTGCCGGAAGCGGTGCAGGCCGTGGTCGGTGTCCGGATCGGGGAACCGCGGCGCCCGCAGCAGCGACGCGCGCACCGTCGTGTACGTGCCGCCGCCGTCCCGCGGCGAGCGGGTCACGTCGTGGCCGTAGTTCGCGTCGTTCGCCAGTGCCACGCCGTAGTCCGGCTCGGCCAGCCGCACCCACCGGTGCGCGCACACCTCGAACTTCGCCGCGTCCCACGTGGTGTTGCGGTGCGCGGGCCGGGACACGTGTCCGAACTGGATCTCCGAGGCGTAGGCGTCGACGTGCAGGTCCAACGGAAACGCCAGTTTCAGGAACTTCTCCGTCTCGTGCCAGTCGACCTCGGTCTCGATGTCCACGTGCGACGCCCCGGCACGCAGTGTGATCCACTGTCGCACCACGGAACTGCCGAATGACCGGGTCACCTGGACCGTGGCCTGCACCGGCCCACCGTCGGTGATCCGCACCTCGTCCGACTCGACCAGGTCCGTGACCGTGTTGCGGTAGAAGGCGTCCACGTCCCACGCGTCCCACTGGTTGGGCAGGTCGGGGTGCAGTTGCAGGAGGTTCGCCCGCCGCCCGGGCGCGACCAGTTCCCGGCCGACCGAATCGTCCAGCGGGGAGCCGACAGACGCGTCCAGCACCGACGCGATCAGGCCGTCCGAGTCCACCCGCACCGTGAGAATCCCGTTGCGCAGCAACACACC
>DASZXM010001011.1:0-6794 GCA_035546415.1 Pseudonocardiaceae bacterium | reverse complement strand
ACCGGCCTGGCACTGCAACTGGACGTCCTGCGCCGCTGGACCGACACCGGGTCCCGGCGGGGCGGCTGGAAGATCGGGCTCACGTCCCGGTCGGCACGCGACTCGATGGGAGTCGGAGTGCGACCGTTCGGCTACGTGCTGGCCGATCGCATCGTCCCGTCCGGGGCGACGGTGTCGCTGCCGGCCGGAGCGAAGGCGGAACCGGAGATCAGCGTGCTGCTGGGCGCGGACCTGCGCGGCCCGGACGTGACACCGGAGCAGGCACGGGCCGCCGTCGTGTCGGTCGCGCCCGCGCTGGAGCTGCTCAGCCCGCCGCTGCCGGCCGGCACGTCCCGGGCGGTCCGGTTGGGCCACGACCTCAACCAGTGGGGTGTCGTCGTCGGCGCGGATGTCACCCCGGACGTCGACCTCGCCGCCGTGCGCGTGACCGTGGGTGACGAGTCGGCGGCGTCCGGACCGGACGTCCTGGACGATCCGTTCGTGTCGCTGGCCCGGGTGTGCGCACATCTGGCCGCGCACGGCGAGTTCCTGCACGCGGGCGACCGCGTGATCACCGGTTCGCTGCTGCCGGCCATCCCGGTGCCGCCCGTGCTGCGCGCCGAGTTCGCACCGCTGGGCGCCGTCGAGGTGCGTACGGGATGACCGTGATGGCACTGCGGGACGCGATCACCCGCTTCACCCGGCCGGGCATGGCCATCCACCTCGCCTACGGTGGTGGCCGGCCGAACGCGGCCGTCGCCGAACTCGTCCGCCGCTACCGTGGCACGTCACCCGGTTTCACGGTCAGCGCGCACGGATTCGTGAACACCCAGCACGCGCTGGTGGCCGCCGGCCTGGTGGACCGGCTCGTGGTCGCGTTCGCCGGTGAGAACTTCCCCGCGCCCCGGCCGAACGCCGCGTTGCAGCGGGCGGTGCGGGACAAGAGCGTTCGGGTGTCCAACTGGTCACTGTGGACACTGACCGCCCGGCTGATGGCCGGTGCGCTGGGCGTGGACTTCTTCCCGGTGCGGTCGCTTGCCGGCAGCGGGATCGCCGCCGAGCACGACGGCGTGGACTACCAGCGGGTCGGCGCCACCGGCACGGTCAGCGCGTACCGGCCGGATCTCGTACTGGTGCAGGGCATCGCGGCCGACGCGGACGGCAACGTCATCCTGCCGCCGCCCTACGGCGAGGGCGCGTGGGGCGCGCTGGCCGCCCGGGACGGTGTGATCGCCTGTGTGGAACGCGTCGTCGACCCGGACGTCATCCGCGCGCACAACGCGCTGCCCGCCATTCCCGCGCACGTCGTGCGTGCCGTGTGCGAGGTGCCGTTCGGGTCGCACCCGTACGGCATGGACGTCGCCGGCCAGGCCGGCGTGCCCGGTTACGGCGAGGACGAGCGGTTCATGGCCGAACTGCGCAGGGCGGCCAAGGCGCCGGAGACGTTCGACGCCTGGATCGCCGAGTGGCTGACCGGTCCGGCCGACCACGACGAGTTCCTGCGCCTGCTGGGCGCCGACCGGCTGGACGCGCTGCGCGCCGACGCCACCCCGCCGGCCGTGGCGCGGACCGGACCGCCCAGCGACGACGAACGGATGACACTCGCGGCGGTGCGGGTCATCCGCGACCGCGTCGCGGACGCAGGCCACGACATCGTGCTGTCCGGCATCGGCTTCGCGCACCTGGCGGCGTGGACGGCCGTGCGGGCGTTGCAGGAGCGCGGTTCCCGGGTCCAACTGGCCGCGGAGCTGGGCATGTCGGGGTTCCGTCCGCGGCCGGGCGACCCGTACCTGTTCGCCCGGCAGAACCTGCCGACCTGCCTGCGGCTCACCGACGTGCTGACGGTGCTGGGCCGGGACGTGTCCGGCCCGGGGACGTCGTGCCTGGGCGTGCTGGGTGCCGGCCAGATCGACCGGCACGGCAACATCAACTCGACGTGGTCACCGGCCGGCGACTACCTGGTCGGCTCGGGCGGCGCGAACGACGTGGCGTCGGCGGCCGAGGAGGTCGTCGTGGTGGTGAAGCACGGCCGGGAACGGCTCGTCGAGCAGGTCGGCTACGTCACCGCGCCCGGCGACCGGGTGTCCACCGTGGTCACGTCGCGGGCGGTGCTGCGGCGCAGCGACCACGGCTTCGCCGTGCAGCGGTACCTGGGCGACGGCGACCCGGCCGACGCCGTACGGCGGGTCCGCGCGGAGACCGGCTGGGACGTCGCCGTCGACCGCACGGTCACCCAGGAGCCCGACCCGTCCGCCGACGACCTGGCCCTGCTGCGCGGTTTCGACCCGGCCGGCGTGTTCCTACGCTGACCGCTCCGGCAGCCAGGAGCGCAGCTTCTCCGGGTTGCGCACGGCCCAGACCTTCCGGATCCGGTCGTCGACCACGTCGAACGCGAACACCGTCACGGTCACGCCGGCCAGCTGCGCGACCAGGCCGGGCTGGCCGTTGACGGTGCGTTCCAGCAGGGTGATCTCCGGTGCCAGGGCGGCGATGTCCATGCAGGCACGGGCCACCTCCTCGCCGCCGGCCACCGGGTGCAGATGCGCCTGGACCAGGCCGCCCCCGTCCGCGGTCAGCGTGGTGTCCGGGTCGAGGAGGCCGATGAGGGCGTTGATGTCCCTGGCCTCCCACGCCTGCTTGAACGTGCGGACGATCCCGGCCTGCTCTGCCGTCGCGGTCAGCGGTCCGTGCGCATCGCGGAGCCGCTTGCGCGCCGACGACGCCAACTGACGGCTCGCCGCCGGTGTCCGGCCGACGATCCGGGCCACCTCGGTGAACGAGTAGCCGAACACGTCGTGCAGGATGAACGCGACCCGCTGCGCCGGGGTCATCGACTCCAGCACCACGAGGAACGCCATGCCGACCGACTCGTCGAGGGTGACCCGGTCGGCCGGGTCGGCCGGGCCGCCGACCCACTCCGAGCTCTCCGGCACCGGCTCCGGGATCCACTCCCCCACGTAGCGCTCCCGCCGGGCGCGCGCCGAACCGAGCAGGTCCAGGCAGATCCGGCTGGCGACCGTCGTCAGCCACGCGCCGGGCGTGCGGATCGCCGCCTGCTCCTCGGGTGTCATGGCGTACCAGCGGGCGTACGTCTCCTGCACGACGTCCTCGGCCTCGGCCAGCGAGCCGAGCAGCCGGTAGGCCACGTTGATCAGCTGGCGCCGTTCGCTCATGATCGCGCTCAGGCCCGGGTCGTGCTCCGGTTCGGACCGGTTCATCGTGTCGACTCCCTCTGGTCACCGCTGTCACCGGTCCGACGACGCAGTCCGCCGCGATGTGACGTGGCCTGCGTCACCCTGACAGTACGCGGTGCTGTCTCGTCGTACCGGCGACGACAGTGAGGAGGGGTCCGTGAACGTCGCTCTGTGGATCGTCGCCGGGGTACTGGCGGCGCTCTTCTTGGCCAGCGGGGTGGTCAAGGTCGCCCGGAGCCGCGCGCAATTGGCGTCGGCCGGCCTGGCCTGGGTCGACGACGTCGGCCCGGGCGCGGTCAAGACCATCGGCGGACTGGAGATCCTGGCCGCGGCCGGGCTGGTGCTGCCCGGCGCACTGGGCATCGCACCGGTTCTCGTGCCGCTGGCCGCCGTCGGCCTGGCGTTGCTGATGATCGGCGCGCTGGTCCTGCACGCGCGCCGGCACGAGGTCCAGGGGATCGCCGTCACCGTCGTCCTGCTGGCCCTCGCGGTCCTCGTGGCGTGGGGCCGTTTCACCTGACGTTCCTCGGACCTGGAAAGGACATCCCGTGACCGAACTGCAGACCATCGCCGACCGTGTCGAGATCGAGGCGCTGCGCGCCGAATTCACCGACGCGGCCATGACCCGCGACTTCGACCGCCTCGCGGCACTGTTCACTCCGGACGGTGCGGTGCGGATTCCCGACGCGGGCGCCGCGGCCGTCGGCCGGGCGGAGATCCGCGCCGGCGTCGAACGACTCCAGGGGATGTGGGAGTTCTTCGTGCAGAACACGCACCCTGGCGCGGTCGAACTGGACGGTGACACGGCGACCGGCCGCACGTTCCTGTTCGAACTGGGCCGCCTGCGCGACGGCGCGTCGCACCAGAACTACGGCATCTACCACGACCGCTACGTGCGCACCCCGGACGGCTGGAAGTTCGCCGAACGCGTCTACGAGATGCGCTACGTGGACCCGACGCCGCTGGCCGGCACGGCCACGCACGTGCCGGCTCAGTAGGACCCGCGCTGGTAGGCGCGTCGGGCGTGCGACCGGCCGATGACGAACCAGGCCAGCGGGCCGAGGAACGGTGCGACGAACACGAAGACGCACCAGACCAGCTTCATGCCACCGGGCTGCGGCGAACCCAGCACGCTGACCAGTGCGGCGAGGAACAGCACGACGTGCGCGACGAGCAGGAACACGAGCACACCGCCCAGCGCGAGACCGGCGACGGCGTGCGGGAAGGCGTGCAGCGACTGTTCGATCATGCCGTCGACGGTAGGTGCGAGCCGCCTACGCGGACGTCACTCCGCGGTGTGCTGTTCGTGTCCTACCTGAGGATGACCGCACGTCACCCCGACCAGCCGGGGACGCCGACGACCGTGCGCGGGGTCAGGCGGCCCTTCTCCGGTTCCCGTGTCACGGCACCGGCCGACGCAGCGGACGTCAGCGCGCCGACGGCGTCGGCCGGGCGGTAGATCGTCTCCAGCAGCGTGTGCCGCTGCAGGTCGGCGACCGTGCACCTGCCCCGCCGCCGCAGTTCGGCCAGCAACACCCGGCGCAGCGGCAGCAGCTGCGGGGTGAGCGAGATGTCGACCAGTGCGTGCTCGGTGTCGTGCGGGTCGCGGTAGCGGATGCCGGCGAACTCGTCCGCCGCCCACAGCTCGTTCTTGAACGTCGTCAGCCGCTTGCTGTCCCCGGTGGCGAACACCACCAGCTGCGCGCGACCGTCGTCGGCCACCAGCTCCACGGCCACCGCACACGACAACCCTGCCGCCGCCAGCCGCTCGACGTGACCGGCCGCCCGACCGGTCGCCGGCAGCGTGAGCAGCACCTCCCGCGCCTTACCGCGGCCCAGCACGGTGACCAGCCGCCACGCGTCGGCCTCGCCGAGCCCGCCGTCCACGATGTCCAGGTGCGCCAGCGCAGGCCCGTCCACGGTGACGTCCGCGGGATCGGCGACCGACCGGACCGACAACCCAGCGGGCGGCAGGGCGGAGTCGGCGGCACCGACGACCACCATCGCCAGGTGACCGCCGTCGAGCCGGTCGGCCGACTCGCCGAACACGCGGAACGCGTCAGCCACGAACGGCCCACCGGTCGTCACGAACGTGGCGCCGCGGTGCGACCGCAGCACCACCGGTGTCCACGCATCGAGGTACCGCACCAGCAGCTCGCGCTTGACCGCGAGATGCGGGTCGCCACGGTGTCCGTCACGCCCGGACATACCTCTCGTTGTACGCCGGTACCAGCGGAAACACCAGCGGGTCACTCGGTCGGCAGTGAGCCGAGGAACACCACGTCGCCGGGCGGGAAACGGGTGTGCGATCGACCGCGCCGAACAACTCGCCGACGCGGGCCAGCGTCAAGCCGCCCGGCCAACGGCGCCGCGAGCCGGGCCCCTACTTCGCTCAGGTCACCGGTGGCCGAGGGAACCCGCCGACCGCCTGCTCGTACGTATGCGCCACCCGCAGCACCGTCGCGTCCGCGAACCGGCTGCCGATGATCATCATGCCGACCGGCAGACCGTCGACCAGGCCGGCCGGCACCGAGCACGCCGGGTGACCGGTCGCGTCGAACGGCGCCGTGTTGCCGATCATCGTCAGAGCCGTCTCCAGATAGCCGGCCAGCGACACGTCCGCGGGTGGGATTTCCCGTGCCGTGTACGGCAGCGTCGGCATGACCAGGACGTCGTAGTCGGCCAGTGCCGCGTCGTAGGCGGCGCGGGCCTCGGGGACGAGTTGCCGCGCCATGGCGTAGTAACGGCCGCCGCCCACCTCGAACGTGTAGCGGCCGGCCAGGCCGAGCAGTTGCAGCGTCCGGGACAGTTCGGCGGCGCGCTCCTGCCGTTGCCGCGCGTAGTGCGCGATGAGTTCCGGATCGTAGAAGTCCTCGACGTTCATGCCGTAGGCGTTGCCGTCGAGCATCTGGTACGCGACGCCCTCGGTGGCGATCACGTTCCACACGTGCAGGGCGTCGACGTGCCACGGGATGGACACGTCCTCGGCCGTCAGGCCCGCCTTGCGCAGCACGTCCACCGCGGCACGCACCGCGTCGTCGACGCGCGGGTCGGAGACGGACGTCCCGAAACCCTCCCGCACCACGCCGATCCGCAGGCCCGCCGCGGGCGCGGCCAGGGCGGCGGCGTAGTCGACCGGTTCGAGCAGGTCGGGCTGCCGCGGGTCCCGGCCGTCGGAGCCGGCCAGCACGCCGAGCATCAGCGCCGCGTCGGCCACCGTCGCCGTGATCGGGCCGAGGTGGTCGATCGTCCGCTCGATCGGGAACGCGCCGGAGTAGGGCACCAGGCCGTGTGTCGGCTTGTGCCCGACGACGCCGGAGAACGCGCTGGGGATGCGGATCGAACCACCCTGGTCGCCGCCCAGCGCCAGGTCGACCTCGCCGGTGGCGACCAGGACCGCACTGCCGCTGGACGATCCGCCCGCGTTGCGCTTCTCGTCCCACGGGTTGCGCACCGGGCCGGCCGCCGACGTGAAGCTGCCGCCGGAGTAGCACAGGTCCTCGCAGGTCGCCTTCCCGGCAACGGTGGCACCGGCGTCCAGCAGCCTGCGGACCACGACGGCGTCGCGGAGTGGCACGAAGCCCTCCACCGAACGCGAGCCGTTCATCATCGGCACGCCCG
>DASZXM010001010.1:0-2295 GCA_035546415.1 Pseudonocardiaceae bacterium | reverse complement strand
CAGCATCGCCCGCCGGGCGTGGCGGCGCGCCGGCCGGACCGTGCACCACATCGTCGACCCGCGCACCGGTGACGTGCCGGCCCCGGTGTGGCGCACGGTGAGCGTGGCGGCCGCCAACTGCGTCGACGCCAACACGGCCAGCACGGCCGCGATCGTGCTCGGGCGGGCAGGCGTCGACTGGCTGGTCGAACACGACCTGCCGGCCCGCCTCGTCGCCACGGACGGCCAGGTCACGACCATTGCCGGCTGGCCGGCCGACGCGGCCTGAGGACCAAGAGCCGCGCGGCGACCGCGGTTCGGGCAGGCCCCACGACGAGAATTCCGCGACCTCGATCCCCACCGGCCAGTGTGGACCGGGTCCGATGGCTATCGGTAGCAGTACGAGTCGGATGACGCGTCGCCGCCGGACAGCCGCACCTGGTGCGTGCGCAGGCCGCGGAACTGGTCGCCGTGCGGGAAGAACCGCCTGTCGACGGTCAGCCCGCCGCCCTGGTCCGGGTCGGTGTCGATCTTCGCGAGCCACGCGCCGACGCCGTTCGGGTAGAACTGGTCGTCCCAGGCCCCGTACAGCGAGTTGGTCACGTAGATCCGCCGGCCGTCCCGGCTGACCTCGACCATCTGCGGGCCGCCGGCCAGCGGCTCGTCGGGTGCGGACGGGTGGGCGACGCGGCCGGCGATGCCACCCAGGCGGACCGATCCGGCCTCCCGTGGACGTGTCGGGTCGCTCACGTCGTACTGCTTGAGTTCGCCGGTGCCCCAACAGGAAACGTAGAGGAACCGGTCGTCGACGGACAGGTTGATGTCGGTGACCAGGGGCGGCACGGTGCCGAAGGGTTGCAGCGCGGGCGGGAGCTGTTCGGGCGTCGCGGGTTCGGCCGGGATCGTGATCACCTTGTCGGCGTGCCATTCGTCGCCGTCCCGGTGCCAGCGCCACACCGACGCCGACAGGTCGGCCGTGCTGACCACGACGCCGACGAAGCCCCACGTGGCGTCCGGGTCGTGCGAGGGCCGCAGTTCCAGTGCCATCTGGTGTTCCGCGCCGAGGTCGACGGTCTGCCGGTGGCGACCCTCGGCGAGGTCCCAGAAGTGCAGCGCGTGGCCGTACTTGTTGCCCAGCAACAGTTCCGGATCGATGCCGCTCTCGATCATCGACGGCGTGCCCCACTCGCTGGTGATCAGCGTGTTCTGGTTCAGGTGCCACCACGCGTCGTAGGCCAGGTACTGCGGACCGCGGTCGGTTTCCCACGCGCGCAGCACGTCGAACGTGTCGTGGTCCAGCAGCGCGATCCCGCCCGGGCCCTCCGCGCCGTTCGCGCCGCCCAGGCAGGACAGGAAGATGCCGTCCGGGCCGCAGTGCAGCGTGTGCGGCCGCGAGTAGCCCGCCTTCGCCGCCAGTTCGTCGGCGGCAACGGTGCGCACGAGCGCGGGTTGCCGCGGGTCGGGTTGTGTGTCGTAGACGTGGATGTTCGACGACCGCAGCCCCGGCAGCAACAGGTACCTGCGGTGCAGGTCCTCGGTGTGGTGCCCGGCGTGGGCCAGCGCGCTGCTGCACGCGTTCCACCCGAAGTGGTGCAGCTCGTCGCCCCGGGTGGGCAGGTCGCTCCAGCCGACGATGTCGCCGTAGCGTTCCGACGCCGGATCGGTGTCGACGACGACCAGCGCGTCCGGGTGGTCGGCGGATCGGTCGAACGCGACCAGGTAGGCCAGGGTCTCGGGCGGTGCGGCGATCGCGTCGGACGCGCTGCGGTAGAACGTCGGGTCGACGGCCATCGGACTCTCCTCGGCTGTGGGCATCGGCCCCACCAGCGCTACTCCACCGGGTCCCGCTCGTCTAGTCCGTTCAGTCCGTGGGACATGGATACTGGCCCGGTGGGGACTCCACTGCGGTCGTGGGCGGCGGACGGTCCGCGCCGGTCGGTGTACCGGGAGTTCGCCCCGGGCCCGGAGGTCGCGGCGGCCGTGGCGTGCACGTGGTCCGGCCGGCCCGGGTGGCCGCGTTCCCTGCGCGTGCTGCCGGACGGGTGCGTCGACCTGGTCTGGGACGGCACCGGCCTGTCGGTCGTGACCACCGGGGACGGTCCGGTCCGCTGGCGGTTGCCGGCGACCGCGTGGACGACCGGCCTGCGGCTGCGGTGCGGGGCTGCGGGACACGTGCTGGGCGTGCCGGTGGCCGAGCTGCCCAGCCGGGCACCGCTGACCGTGCTGTGGGGCGACGCGGCCCGCCGGGCCGAGGACGCGCTGGCGTCCGGCGGTGGCCGGCGGGTGCTGGAGTCACTGGTCGCGACCCGGTTGCCG
>DASZXM010001009.1:0-3989 GCA_035546415.1 Pseudonocardiaceae bacterium | reverse complement strand
CGTGGCCGGGGCGCTGCGCCGACTCCTGCGGCAGGTGCGCGGGGGCCAGCAGCTTGCCGGAGAACTCGTCGGGCGACCGCACGTCCACGAGGTTCTTGGTGCCGATCGCGTCGACGACCTCGTCGCGGAACGCGCGGATGGAGGTGTCCGGCGTCTGCGCGGTGTAGTTCGTGGACTCGCGCTTGACCTCGTCGCTCGACAGCGGGCGGCCGTCCAGCTCCCACTTCTTGCGGCCACCGTCGAGCAGCTTCACGTTGTCGTGGCCGTACAGCTTGAAGTACCAGTACGCGTAGGCCGCGAACCAGTTGTTGTTGCCGCCGTAAAGGATGACCTGGTCGTCGTTGCCGACGCCCTTCTCCGACAGCAGCTTCTCGAAGCCCTCCTTGTTGACGAAGTCCCGCCGGACCGGGTCCTGCAGCTCCGTCTTCCAGTCGATCTTCACGGCCCCGGGGATGTGGCCGCCGTCGTAGGCGCTGGTGTCCTCGTCCACCTCGACGAACACCACCCCCGGCGCGTCCAGGTTCTCCTCCGCCCACTGGGCGGACACCAGCACGTTGTCACGGCTCATCGAGTGACTCCCACCATCGGTTGTTCGCTAGTTGTTCGACATTCCGACCCGCCGGAGCAGCAGGTACGTCTCGCAGCCCAGGCAGAACCCGGCCGCGGCGTTGAGCAGGGCCGCGACCAGCGCGAGGCCGGTGGCGACGATGCCGAGCGCCGGGACGCCGGCCGCGTAGCCGATCGTGCCGACGACGGCGAAGAAGAACCCGACGCCCTGCGCGAACCGCGGGGGTGCCGCGTCCTCCCGTTCCGTCACGGGTCCCAGCCGGGGCGCCACCAGGGTGCGGAAGACCAGGCCGTAGGGCGCCCACCGCAGCCCGGCGGCCGCGCCGATGCCGAACACGACGGCCTGCGCCGCGAGCAGCGGCCACCAGTTGGTGACGAGCACGACGGCGAGGACGACGGTGGTGACCCAGGCGCCGAAGCGTGGGCCGCGCACGTCGACCTGGGGTCGCGGACGGTCGGTCGGTCGCCTGGTCCGTGCGGACTGTGCGGATGCGGACTGTGTGGACACGGTGGCCTCCTGGCCCGGACAGGCATGATCACTGTCCGTGATGGTCCTGGGGTGCTGGCTGACGGGTCGCGGCGTGCGTGTGCCGCATCGGCAAAGGTCGGGGCTACGTCAGCGGACCGGTCGACACAGGCTGCTCTCGACGCGGCGGTAGTCCACCGCGCGCCGCCTGGTCAGCATCGTCTGCACGTCCGCGACACTACCCCGTTCTCCCTGCTCCTGGGAGCGGCGTCCATCAGATGGAACAGTGTGCGGTCCGGTGTGGGCGGTCACGGCAGGTGCGGGCGCAGGGCGTCGATCAGGGTGTCCCGGCGGGGCACGCCACCCACCCGCAGCAGTTCGGTGCCGTCGCTGGTGAACGCGACGGTGGTGGGCGTGCGCAACACGCCGAGTGACGCCGCGACCTCGGGCCGGTCGGTCACGTCCAGCTCCACGTGCGCCAGCCCGTCGGTGCTGCCGGCCAGCTGCCGCAGCACGGCGCGGGCGTGCCGGCAGGGCGCGCAGAACGTCGTCGACACCTGCACCAGCGTCACGGTGGGGCTCGGCGCGAGGGCGTCGCGCACCGGTTCGGGCAGGCCGGGGGCCACCGGGCGGCCGGTCGACCGGATGCGGCCCTCCCGGGAGCGCAGCCACCACGCGGCCGCGCCCGCCAGCACGAGCGCGCCGAGCAGGGCGTACACACCAGTCACGTCACCAGTGTGCACCCGGTGCGGGTTACTGGCTGACCCCGTTGCCGCTGAGTACGAGGTTGTCCGCCTTGCCCTGCACGATCAGCGCACCGCTCTGCACCTCGACACCGGTGGCGTCGACCGAGAACGGCAGCGGCAGGTTCGACGAGCTGAGCGACGTGCCGAACTGGCCGAGGAACCCCTGCAGCAGGCTGTCCGGGATCTGGCCGGACACCAGGCCGTTGGACAGCTGCAGGTGCTTCGGTGTGATGTGCACCGCACCCTTGGACAGGGAGATCACGCCGAACGCGTTCACCGAGGTCTTCTCACCGGCGATGTTCAGCGTCGCGGTCAGCTCGACACCGGCCTGCTGCGCCATCGGCTCGGAGTCGCCCGGGTCCTGCTGCTGCTCCTTCTGGTCCTCGGCGTCCTGCGCGCCGGTGCCCAGCACGGTGTCCAGGGAGACCGGGTTGATGGTCAGGTCGGGCAGGCCCAACAGCCGGCCGACGTCGCTGGCCTTGAGCTGCACCTGGCCGTCGACCTCGTCCACCTTGACCGACGACACGTTGCCCGACAGCAGGTCGGACAGCTTGACGCGCACGTGGTAGAGGTCGGCGTCGACCTCCAGGTCACGCAGCTTGTCGGCGGGCACGCCGGTGGCGTTGACGGAGATGTCCTTGTAGTCGCCGGCCAGCGCCTGGGTGATGAACGGGAAGCCGTGGATGTCGACCGACGGGTCGCTGGCCAGGTTCAGCTCCGCCTTCATCTTCTTGGACACCTGGTACTCGGCGGCCGCCGCCAACCCGTAGTCGGCGGCCACCAGGACACCGGCCAGCACGACGACGGTGATGAGAGTGATCTTGACGGGCTTTTTCACGCGGGCAGCTCATCCTTCTCGATTACGGTGCGCGCCTTCGGCACTGGAGGTACCACCGGTCGGCGACAGCCAATGCAACCAGATCGGATATCCGGGCCGCAGCCAGATCGGCCATGGGGCCAAATGTGTGACGGTGGCGTCACGACCTGGGCTGACGGGGGGCACAGTAGGTATTCTCCCCGACATCCGCCGGCAACGGGGCCGTGCCACCGCAGACTGCTGCCGGGCTGCCCCTCGGGGACGTCCGCACCGACGACGAAAGGTGCGCCGTCATGGGTGTCGATCTGCTGCTGCTGACGAACGACCCGGACCCGGCCGCTGTGCTCCCCGCGCTCGGTCTCCTCTCCCACAAGGTCCGTTCCCACGAGCCCGACGTGGCCGCCCTGCTGGAGGCAGGCCCGTACGACGCGGTGCTGGTGGACGCGCGGGTCGACCTCGCGGGTGCCCGCAGCCTGTGCCGCCTGCTGTCCAGCAGCGGTGTCGAGGTGCCGATCGTGGCCGTCGTGACCGAGGGCGGCCTGGTGGCCGTGAACGCCGAGTGGGGCGTGGACGAGATCCTGCTGCCGACCGCCGGCCCGGCCGAGGTGGACGCCCGGCTGCGGCTGGTGCGCTCGCGCGGCGCCGACCCGGCAGGCTCCGGCGACGGCGCGCTGCAGCTCGGTGAGCTGGTCATCGACGAGTCGACGTACACGGCGCGGCTGCGCGGCCGTCCGCTGGACCTCACGTACAAGGAGTTCGAGCTGCTGAAGTACCTCGCGCAGCACGCCGGCCGGGTGTTCACCCGGGCGCAGCTGCTGCAGGAGGTGTGGGGTTACGACTTCTTCGGCGGCACCCGCACGGTGGACGTGCACGTCCGGCGGCTGCGCGCGAAGCTGGGCGCCGAGCACGAGCAGCTGATCGGGACCGTACGCAACGTGGGCTACAAGTTCGTCCGTCCGGGCCGGCCGGCCCGCGACATGGGCCGCGACCTGGGCGCCGTGCTGCCGGTCCGGCTGGACTCGCTGGACCTCCTGTCCTGACCGCCGACGGGTACGGTCTGCAAGCGTGACGGAGTTCTCCTGGTCCGACCGACCGGACCCGGTGGCGCTGCGCGCCCTGCTGGCCGCCGTGTCCGCAGTGGACGGTCGGCCCGAGCTGCCCGCCGGTGCCGGCGTGCCCGGTGAGTTCCACGGCGGTGAGGTGCTGCTGGCCAGTACTGGTGGCCACCTCGTCGGCTGCGTCCACCTGAACACCGGGGGTGACGCGTTCGGCAGGCTCGTCGCCGAACTGGTCGTGCGGCCTGCCGACCGGCGGCAGGGCATCGGCGGTGAGTTGGTCCGCGGGCTGCTGGAGCGGGTCGGCATCGCCGAGGACGCGGAGCCCGGCGACAGCC
>DASZXM010001008.1:0-3773 GCA_035546415.1 Pseudonocardiaceae bacterium | reverse complement strand
AGCGCTGTCGGCCACGCCGGCCACACCGCGACCAGCGCCGTGCCGGACGCGATCACGACCGCGGCACCGACGACGAACACCCGGCGCCGCCGTAGCCGGTCGGACAGCCAGCCGGACACCACGACAGTCACCAGCAGGCCGCCCGTGTACAGGCCCACCAGCAGCGCGACGGCCGACGCGGGGTGTGACACCCGCAGGACGTCCTGCAGGAAGTAGATCTGGTAGCCGATGCCCAGCGCCTGGCTGAGGTTCACCAGCAGCCTGCTCAGCCACGCCAGCGCGAAGTCCGGGTGCCGGCGCGGGCTCACCCAGAACCCGGCCAGCCAGCGGGTCCACGACTGCCGGTCGTGCGCCGTCGACGCCTCGTGCACGCCGACCGCGAACACGGCCGCCGTCACCAGCAGTACCCCGGCGACCACGTCGTAGGCCACCGCCGTCGACGTCACCACCCTGCTCACCACGGCCACACCGATCGCCACGCCGAGCGGCTGCGCCAACCCGACCATGCCGCTGACGATGCCCCGCTGCTCGTCCGGCACCTGGTCGGCCACCACGGCGATCAGCCCGGCCAGCTGCGTGTTCAGGCACAGCTGCGCGCAGCACCAGCCGATCACCACGCCCGGCAGGCTCGTCTGGCCGCCCAACAGGACCAGTGCGACCGCACCGGGGACCGCGCTGCCGACCACCCACGGCCGGCGCCTGCCCCAGCGGGACCGGGTGCGGTCGGACAGCGCGCCGGCCAGTGGATTGACCACCAGGGCGACGGCGGCTCCGGTCGCCGTCACCACGGCCAGGCCGGACACCTTCGCCGCCGGGTCGATCGCGGCGACCTGCTGCGGCAACAACACCTGCAGCGGCGCGAAGAACCCGGCCCACAGCCCGAGCATGGCCAGCGACAGCGACGCCGTGAACCGGACGCCCACCCGCCCACCATCGGTCACGCGCACCCCGCAGGTCGTCGCCCGGCCCGCGCGCCGCCCACGGCCGGCCGTCCCGGGCGCCGACGTTAGCCCATCCCGGCCAGGATCGCCGCCGTCTCCTGGTCACCGGGCAGGAACGCCTCCAGCTTCAGCTCCGCGACGGTCACGTCGACGGCCGTGGCGAACGTGGTGATCGTCGTGATCAGGCGCAGCTCACCGGCCGTCGACGCCAGCCGCAGCGGCACCGCGAAGCCCAGGTGTCCGGGCCGGGGCGGCTCGTCCGGCACGTAACCGGACAGTTCGTCGTGCAGCGCGGCCAGTCGGTCGTCCGGGTTGCGCACGCTCTCGGCGTGGAGGTTCCCGACCACGTGGCGGGCCCACTCCGGGAAGTTCCGGATCCGCGGCGCCATGCCGTCCGGGTGCAGGGCCAGGCGGTACACGTTGGCCGGCGGCGCGGTCAGTTCCGGCGCCGCACCCTCGGTGAGCAGCCGGTGGGCGGCGTTGGCGGCGACCAGGTCGCCGTACCGGTCGACCACCACGGCCGGGTACGGCAGGTGCGCGTCGAGCACGTGCCGCAGTGCGGTGTGCACGGCGGCGAGTTCCGGGTCGTCCAACGACGTCTGCGGGTAGACGGGCGCGAAACCGGCTGCCAGCAGCAGGCTGTTGCGCTCCCGCAGCGGCAGTTCCAGCGACTCGGCCAGCCGCACCACGAGGGTGCGGCCCGGTTCGGACCGGCCGTTCTCCAGGAAGCTGACGTGCCGCTGGGTGGTTCCGGCGCGCACGGCCAGTTCCAGTTGCGACATGCGCCGCCGCGTCCGCCGTTCGCGCAGCGCCCGAGGGAAGTCCACCGGCCAGTTGTACCGCCGTGCGCGTCGTCCGGCCATTCCCCACGGGGAATTGTCCCCGGTCCCGGCCGGCAGCACGATTCGCCGCATGGACCACATCCACCTCGGCGTGCTCGTGCCGATCGGACAGGCGCAGTGGGGCGCCGGCACCGACCCGCGGGACCTGGTCGGCTTCGCGATTCGCGCCGAACGCCTCGGCTTCGACTCGTTGTGGGTCAACGACTCGATCCTGTCCCCGCGGATCGAGGCGCTGACGATGCTCGCGGCCGCGGCCGCCGTGACCGAGCGGGTCACCCTGGGCACGGCCGCGCTGATGCCGGTGCTGCGCAGGCCGGTGCTCACGGCGCAGACGCTCGCGTCACTGGACCTGCTGTCCGGCGGGCGGCTGGTCGTCACGGTCGGCGCCGGCTTTCCCGGACCGCTGGGCAGGCCGATGTACGACCTGTCGGACACACCGTGGCCACGCAGGTTCGCCCGGCTCGACGAGACCGTCGACCTCTGGCGTCGCATGTGGACGGCCGACGGGACGACGTCGTTCCACGGCGATGTCCTGCACTACGACGACATTCCGCGCGCCACGCATCCGCACCGCGCAGGCGGCCCACCGGTCTGGCTGGCCGGGGCCACGCCGAAAGCCTTGCGCCGCACGGGAGAACGCTACGACGGCTGGCTGCCCTACCCACCCGACCCGGCCGACTACGGCACCGGACTGGCGGCCGTCCGCGCGGCGGCGGCCGGCCGCCCGGTGACACCGGCCCTGTTCGTCACGATCCGCATCGCCGACACCGAAGCCGCCGGCCGTGCCGTACTCGCCGAGTACAGCAAGGCCAACTACGGCGTCCCGCTGGAGCAACTGGAAACCGTTCAGGCCCTCGTCACCGGCCCGATCGACCACGTGGCGGCCCGCCTGGCCGAGTACACGGCGGCCGGCGCCCGCCACGTCGTCTGCCGGATCGCCGCGCCGGACCTCACGTCCACCCACGAGCAGCTCGACCTGCTCACCGATCTGAAGGAGCGACTGTGAACACGCAGGAACTGGCCACGCGGTACGTGGCGCTGTGGATCGAACCGGACCCGAAGGCCCGCCGTGCCGGGATCGAGGAACTGTGGGCCGACGACGGCTCCCACCTGCTCTGGCCGCCGGAGGAGATCCGCACGACGGCGACCGAACTCGGCTTCCCCGCAGCCACACTCGCAGCCATCGGACGCGACGCCGTCGAGGCCCGGATGGCACACAGCTACGAGCGGTTCGTCGCCAGCGGCGAGTTCACGTTCCGCCTGCGGGACGAGGCCGTCCGGCTCGGCGACGTGGTCCGGTTCCACTGGGACACCGTGCCCGCCGCCGGTGGTGCCGCCGTGGGCGGCGGGCTGGAGGTGCTGCTGCTGGACGCCGACGGCCGCATCCGGGCCGACCACATGTTCCCCGGGGACTGACACGACCAGCGGGGCCACGACCAGCGGGGCGCGCGTCCCGGTCGACGCGCGCCCCGCTGGTCCCCTCGGCACGGTCTACGGGAGCTGCCACTTCTGGTTGGCGCCGCCCGTGCAGCTCCAGATCTGCAGCGGCGTGCCGTCGGCCGAGCTGACGTTCGTGGCGTCCAGGCACTTGCCGGATGCCGGGTTCACCAACTGGCCGGCCGACGTGCGCTGCCACGTCTGGGCGCCCGTGCCGTTGCACGCGTACAACTGGACCTTCGTGCCGTTCGCCGTGCCGGCACCCGCCACGTCCATGCACTTGCCCAGCGCTTGCAGCGTGCCGTTCGACGCGACCGTCCACGTCTGGGCGTTCGTGTCGTTGCACGTGAACAGCTGGACCTTCGTGCCGTTCGCGGAATTCGCACCCGCCACGTCGACGCACTTGCTGCCGTAACCGGTGATCTCGCCCTGTGCCGAGCCGCCGCCACCGCTGCCCGTCGTGGTGGTGCTGCCGGACGAACCGCCGGTGATCTTGTTGAAGACCTTCGAGTACGCGTAGCCGGTGGCCTTGTCGTACCCGTCGACCTCCCAG
>DASZXM010001007.1:0-2798 GCA_035546415.1 Pseudonocardiaceae bacterium | reverse complement strand
GTTTCGGGGTGTTCGAGCACTTCGGCCGGCCGGTGCATGTCGGCGGTCGCCACGGCCGTGTTCGCATCGGAGGCCAGCAGGGCACGGCCGAAGGCGAGGACGATCGGGTCGTTGTCGACGTAGACCACGCGGGCGGCCGGGTTGATCCCCTGCGCGATCTCGTGAGTGTTGCCGACGGTCGGCAGGCCCGAACCGATGTCCAGGAACTGCGTGATGCCCTGACCAGCCATGTACCGCACGGCTCGGCGCAGGAAAGCCCGGTTCTCCTGGGCCAACTGGCGGATTTCCGGCATCGCCTGGCTGACCCGGTCGACGGCGTCGCGATCGACCTGGAAGTTGTCCTTGCCACCCAGGTAGTAGTCGTACATGCGCGCTACGCTCGGTGTGCTCGTGTCGATCTCGATGTCCCGTGGATTCCCGATGACCCGATCGTCCACAGTTACCTCCGCCCGACACGTCACACGGCATGCAGATCTTAGACGCACCTGTGCCGCATCGCGACCCGCCGGGGCAGCCGCCACTCGCCGACCGGGGCCGTTCGGGCCGGTCCCAGGGGATGCCCGGTCAGTAGCCGCCCGCATAGCCGGACCCGGACGCGGGGGGCTGGCCACCCGTTGCGGCGCCACCGGACGCGACGGCGCTGTGCCAGGTGAAGTCCGTGCCCGAGAAGCTGTCCTGGGTGCCGTTGCCGGTGACCCGTCCGGCGCCGTGGTCGAACGAGAACGTGTAGAGCGGCTTGCCGTCGAGGGTGACCTGGTGGCTGCCGTCCGGACGCTGCACCGTGCCGATGGTGCCCCCGACCGTCGACGCGGCCGTCGGCTGGTGCCCGGCAGGCACGGTCAACGGAGCCCAGATCGCCGTGCAGGCCGCCGAGACGCAGCGCAGCGACGCGCCTGCCTCCTGGTCGTTGGTGTAGAGCGCGGCGCCCGCCTGGTCCACGAGAACCGACATCCCGTCGACACCGCGCACCGAGACGGTCGGACCGCCACCCGTGGCCGGGGCCGACGACGATGGGGTGCCGCAGGCCGCGACGGACAGGAGAACCCCCAGTCCGACCGTGACCGAGGCGGTGAGGTGACTGCGTGTCAAGTGCATGACTGCTGCCTTCCGATGAGTGGTGGTCAGTGGGGCGGCGGAACGCTGACCAACCGCTGTCCGGACAGCGTGACGATGTCCAGGTGGCGGATCTGGTCGGTGGGAATCGCCGTGGAACCCGTGATGTCGAGGGCACCCTGGTAGTCGGCCACCCAGGTGGCCGCGGTGTCCTGCCGGCCGTCGGCGGCGCCGACCACGAGCCGGCACTGCTGGGCCCAGGCGACACCGCTGAGGCGCAGCCCGATCTGGGTGCCCCAGTCCCGTGCGGTGAGGGTGATGCTGGCGTGCACGTGGGTGTGCGGATCCGTCGCGGACACCGTCACCGACGGCGCCGACGGCGGCCGGCCGGTGTGCGCGGCCCCGGTCGCGATCCCGACGACGAGCGCCAGGACGGCGACGGTGATACCGAGCAGCCGATTCCGGTTCCGCGTGCGGCGCCGGGCGACCGCCCGTGCGATCAACTCGTCGCACAGTGTCTCGGGGAGTTCGGCGGGCGCCACGATGTCCTCGACATCGGCGGGCGTCAGCGCGCCGAGCAGAACGGGCAGGCCACGCAGGTCGTCGTACTCCGGACGGCAGTCCGGACACGTCGACAGGTGGTCGTGCATCTGCTCGAACTCCTGTGGTTCCAGGGCATCGAGCACATAGGCCGCCACATCGACGCGATGCGGACACGTCATGGTGACTGCACCCCCCGCTCGGCCAGCGCGAGACGCAACGCGCGCAGCGCGTAGAACATGCGCGAGCGCACCGTCCCGTTGGGAATCTTCAGCCGCTCGGCGATCTCCCGCGTCGTGCGGCCGCCGTAGAAGCCCTCGACGAGGACCTCACGGTGCGCCGGGCTCAACGAGCCGAGCGCGTCGGCCAGCAGATAGGCGTCCAGTGCGGCATCGAGTTGATCCGACAGGGAGTCGTCGGCGACGACATCCGGCGTCGAGTCCACCGGCCGTGCACGCCTGCCGCGATCCGCGTCGATCACCAGCCGCCGCGCCACGGTGAACAGCCACGGTCGGGCACCCTCCACCGTGAGATCGGCGGCGTGCTGCCACGCGCGCAACAGCGTCTCCTGCACGATGTCCTCGGCCCGCTGCCGATCGCCGCCGACCATCCGCTCGACATACGCCAGCAACGGGCGGGCGTGGCTCGCGTACAGCGCGCGCAGGAGCCGTTCCTCCTCGACCCGACTGCCCCACATACCCAGTACTACGGATGCCGACGGCCGAATGTTCAGGCGGACGACGTGCCCGAACTCACCCGCGCACGGGCAATCCCGGCGTTCCGTGGGGCGTGTACGCGAGCGGCGGGCGCCCGTGACGAGCGCCCGCCGCGTGTGTCACTACCGGAGGATCATCCGCCCACGCCGGAACCGGGTGCCGAGCCGATCGGCGCCTGCGCGTTGGGTGGTGGCGGGAGTTGGCCCGTGCTGACGTACAGCGTGATCCGCGTGCCGGTGGGCTGGTTGCTCTGCGGGGTCTGGCCCACCACCATGCCTTTGCTCTGCGCCGAGTTGATGCTCTGCACGTTGACCCGGTAGCCGGCTCCCTGCAACGCGCGGGTGGCCTGGGAGACCTGTTCGTTCATCACGAACGGCACCAGTGGGCCGTGGCCCTGCGCGGACAGGAAGCTCGGGTCGGCCGCCGGGATGGGGGCGTTCGGGACGCCGGCCAGGATCTGTTCGAACGCGCGGTAGAACGGTGGTGCCG
>DASZXM010001006.1:0-3761 GCA_035546415.1 Pseudonocardiaceae bacterium | reverse complement strand
GCCGACCTGCACAGGGTGCACGACTGGAACAAGGACTTCGTGCGCACGTCGCCGGCCGGCGAGCGGTACGAGTAGATCGCCACCGAGATCGACCGGGCGCTGCGGTTCATGTCGGCGGCGGGTGTCTCGGACACCAGCCTCAACGCGACCGAGATCTTCGCCAGCCACGAAGCGCTGCTGCTGGACTACGAGCGGGCCATGCTGCGCATGGACAACCGTGAGGACGCGGCCCGCCTGTACGACCTGTCGTCGCACTTCGTGTGGATCGGCGAGCGCACCCGGCAGTTGGACGGCGCCCACGTCGCGCTCGCGGAACTGCTGGCCAACCCGATCGGCCTGAAGATCGGCGCCACGACCAGCCCCGAACAGGCGGTCGAGTACGTGGAACGCCTCAACCCGCACAACATCCCCGGCCGGCTGACGCTGATCAGCCGCATGGGCAACGGCAAGGTCCGCGACGTGCTCCCGCCGATCGTGGAGAAGGTCACGGCGTCCGGCCACCAGGTCATCTGGCAGTGCGACCCGATGCACGGCAACACGCACGAGTCGTCCACGGGCTACAAGACGCGCCACTTCGACCGCATCGTCGACGAGGTGCAGGGCTTCTTCGAGGTGCACCGGAAGCTGGGCACCCACCCGGGCGGTATCCACCTCGAGCTGACCGGCGAGGACGTCACGGAGTGCCTGGGCGGCGCCCAGGAGATCTCGGACACGGACCTGGCCGGCCGGTACGAAACGGCCTGCGACCCGAGGCTGAACACGCAGCAGTCCCTGGAACTGGCGTTCCTGGTGGCGGAAATGCTTCGCTCGTAGGGAAGCGCTCGTCGAACGCGGCCGGTCCGGCTTTCGGACCGGCCGCGTTCGCGTCACAGGCCGCATGAATCACCGGCGTGTCGTCCGTCTGGGAGGCGGTCGTTGTTCGGGTGGCGGGGTGGGTCGCAGAAGTGCTTCGGCGTGTCGTCGGTTCGGGGTGTCGCGCCGTGGTCATGGCCGTGTTGCGTGGGCCTGCGGGTTTGGACCCCTCTCGGCGTGTCGTCCGTCCAGGGAGACCGCTCTCCGTTGCTGGTGGCCTGGTCCGGCGTCCCGGGCCAGGCCGTTCCGGTCAGTGGTCGGTGGCTGCGTCGTCGGCTGGGGGTTGGGGTGGGCTGATGTGTTCGTGGGCGGGGCCTGCGCCGGGTTCCTGGCGGGGTGGCGGTAGGCACGTGCAGGTCGCGCCGCCCTTGCACTGGCCGGACAGCCACCACACACACCGGGCGCGGACCCGTCCGCTGATCGACTCTTCGGTCATCGACATCGCGCCTCGCGTTGTCGCCGGGCGTCGATCCGGTCCGAAACGGCCATTTTGACCAGCTCTCCTGTTCCGTGTGTGACGGGAGGATCACCTTGCGTGGGCGGGACCGATCACCGTGAGCACCGTGACGCCGTTTGACCGTTTCGAGCTAACGCATCGGAATCCGGATGCGGAGAGCGACCGTTTCGGCTAAGTTAGTTAGCGGAGCTAACTTATGGAGGTGGCGGTGTCGCAGACGGTCGGTCCCAGCGACCACGGCAAGGCCGGCACCGGACCAGTCGCGGCGAAACGCACCGCCGAACCACCCGGGCCACCGGCCGCCCGCCCCACCACCGACGCCGCGGCGCCGCACGCTGCTCACGCCGACGCCGCGACCGGGCTCCCGCATGCGGCTCAGGCCGACGCCGCGACCAAACTCGCCCTACCGCACACAGCCCAGGCCACTGCCGCGCCCGTGACTGCCGCGCCCGTGACTGCCAAACCCACGACTGCCGCGTCCACGACTGCCGCGCCCGCCACTGCCAAACCCAAGCTCGACCGGAACGTGCTGATCGTCTTTCCCGGGCTCATGCTCGGGATGTTGCTCGCCGCGCTCGATCAGACCATCGTGGCCACGTCCCTGCCGACCATCGTGACCGATCTCGGCGGCCTCACCCACCTCTCCTGGGTCGCCACCTCCTACCTCCTCACGTCCTGCGTCTCCACGCCCATCTACGGCAAGCTCGGCGACATCTACGGCCGCAAACGGCTCTTCCAGGGCGCCATCGTGCTGTTCCTGATCGGCTCCGCGCTGTGCGGCACCGCGCAGTCGATGAACGCGCTCATCGCGTTCCGCGCGTTGCAGGGCATCGGTGCCGGCGGGCTGATGGTGAACTCGCAGGCCATCATCGGTGACCTCGTGCCGCCCGCCGAGCGGGGGCGCTACCAGGGGTTCATGCAGTCCGTGTTCGCGTTCGCCACCGTCGCCGGGCCGCTGATCGGCGGTCTGCTCACGCAGGATCTCAGCTGGCGCTGGGTGTTCTACGTCAACCTGCCCATCGGCGTCGTCGCACTGCTGGTGATCGGCGCCGTGTTGCGCCTGCCGGGGCGGGCCCGGCGCCGGCCGCGGATTGATTGGCTGGGTATCGCGCCGCTGTCCACCGGGGTCGCCGCCGTCATTCTGGTCACCAGTTGGGGCGGCAACACCTACCCGTGGCTGTCCGCGCCGATCGTCGGGCTGTCCGTGGCCGCCGTCGTGCTGTTGACGGGGTTCGTGTTCGTGGAACGGAAAGCGGCCGAACCGGTCATTCCGCTGCGGCTGTTCCGCAGTCCGGTACTGCGGGTGAGCATTCCGCTGATCTTCGTGGTCGGGTTCGGCATGGTCGGTGTGGCCACGTTCAACCCGCTGTACCAACAGGTGGTCGACGGTGTGTCGCCGACGATGTCCGGGTTGCGGCTGTCCCCGATGATGCTGAGCATGATGTGCACGTCCGTCATCTGCGGGCGGACGATCGCGCGGATCGGGCGGTACCGGAAGTTCCCGATCGCCGGTATGTCGCTGTTCGTCGTGGGGACGTTCCTGTTGTCCCGCCTGGGTGTGGGCACGCCTTACGGGTTCCAGGTGGTGGCGCTCATGGTGGTCGGCGTCGGGCTGGGGCTGACGAACCCGGTGCTGGTGCTCGCCGCGCAGAACGCCGTGCAACCGGGCGACATCGGCGTCGCCACGTCGTCGAACACGTTCGGCAGGACCGTGGGCTCGTCGTTCGGCGTGGCCGTGTTCGGGGCCATCTTCACCGCCCGGCTCACCGCCGGGCTGTCCCACGGCCCCACCGCGAGTGTCGCCAGTCGATTCTCCAGCAGCGGCCTGAACATCAGCCGCGCGCAGATCGACGCGCTGCCGGCACCGCTGCGGGACGACTTCCTCACCGGTTTCGCCAATTCGCTGCACGACGTGTTCCTCGGCGGCATGATCGTCGCCGTCATCGGCTTCGCGTTGGCGCTGCGGCTGCGGGAAGTCCCGCTGCGCAGGCGGCAACGGGCCGGGGACGGGCAGGCCGCCCCCGGCCGGTGACTCACGGCGTGCGTCGATCCGTCACGGGAAAACGGTGATCGTCACGGTCGACCCCGGCTGCACGAGCGTGCCCGGGCCGGGCTGCTGCATGAACACCTGGCCGTTCGGGTCGGCGCCACCGAACCCGCCCTGCACGTTGGCCTGCAACCCGGCCTGCTGCAACGTCTGTTGCGCCTGCTGCGCGTTCTGACCCTGCACCGGCGGCACGCTCACCGCGTTGGACACCTGCACGCCCACCTTGAGGCCGGCGCCCGTGGTGGGCAGCGTGCCGGCGGGCGGGTCGGTCTTGATGACGGTGCCGCCCGCCACGTTCGGGTCGAACACCTGCGGCTCGTCGAACGGCTGGAAACCCTGCTGCTGCAACGCGGTGAACGCCTGGTCGTGTGGTTGGCCGACGACGTTGGGCACCGGGTTGGGCGG
>DASZXM010001005.1:0-2202 GCA_035546415.1 Pseudonocardiaceae bacterium | reverse complement strand
ACGCACCCGAGCACGGGGTTCGGAGCGGGTGAACCGGCCCGCGATCCGTTCGTGCATCCGATCCAGCTCTGCGACCACGAGATCAACTACCACAACGCCTATGATCCACTACCGCTCACGCGAGTGCCGTTGCAGTACTAGCCCTGGCTCGAATCGGCCGCGTGCTCGCCGTGCTGGCCTTGCTGGCGGTCACTGTTCTCGGCGCCGCTCACCCTGCCCTGACCACTGGCCGTCACAGCGCCGTGTCGCCCGCTGGGCGCCCTGTCCCGGGCGGACCGGGCTCGGTGTCGTGGTTCGTGCTGGCCGCTGGTGGACTGTGTGTGGTGGTGGCGGGACTGGTGCTGCTGCCGGTGATCTGGTGGGAGCGGGTCGTCGGCCTGCTGATCGTATTGGTCGTCGTCGTCCTCGTGGCGGTGACCGCGTGGTGGGCGATCCACCTGGCCACCTCCAGCCCTGCCGGCTCCGGCACTGGTCAGGCGGCGACTTCGACCGGGTCACCGCCGGCCAGTGGTCCGGCGGCCCTGGGCGGCTCCGGGGTCTCCGGCGCGGTGCTGCTGATGGCCGGTGGCGCGGCGCTCGCCGTCTTCGTCATCATCCTGCTGGCTTGGTGGCGGCAACGGCAGCGCCGCCTGGCCCGGCCCTCGGGTTCGCGGGTGGTGTCGGCGGGTCTGGCCGACGCGGTGACCGCCGCGCGATCGGCACTCTCGCAGACGGCACGGTCCGGCGGCGATCGTGCCGCGATCCTGGCGTGCTACGCCGCGCTGGAGCAGGCCCTCGTCGAGCACGGGGTGACGCGCCGGGGCGCCGACACGCCCAGTGAGCATCTGCGGCGCGCCGCCCAGGCCGGTGTCCTACCCGCGAACGCCGCGCACGTGTTGTTGGGCCTGTTCCACCGCGCCCGGTTCAGCGACCACCCGGTAGGGCCGGCCGATCGGGCCCGCGCCGAACGCGCCCTGGAGGAGGCAGCGGCCTGCCTGCGGGAGGCGAGCGGATGACCAGTCGGATGCTGGTGCCTTCTGCGTTCGCGCTCGTCGCGGCGACGGTGGGGCTGTTGTCGGTGCTGGTGGCCGGCACGATCGGCCTGGTCGTCGTGATGGTGGCGGGCAGCGCGCTCGGGCTGGCCATGATCCGGGCCCGGCTGGGCAGCGACCCGCGCTGGCCACGCGAATCGCGGCGGCGGCCGGCACCGTCCTGGCCGGTGGCACCCTTCCACGCCTACCGGCGGATCGAGTTTTTCCTCACCTGGGCGCCCGAGCGCCCCACTCCGGGTCGGCGGTCGCTGCTGACCCGGCTGTGCGCGGCGGTGCTGGCCGACCGTCGTGGTATCGACCTGCACCGCGACCCCGAGGCGGCGCGCCGTGTGCTGGGCGAAAGCGCGTGGGCACTGATCGACCCCCAGCACGACACGCCCACCGGCACCGAGGAGATCGCGTCCCTGGTCGACAGACTGGAGCAGCTATGACCATAGTGGACAGTTCCCCCGCGGTGACCGGACGGCGGGCACGCGAGGTGCTGGACGAGGTCGAGCGCGTCGTGCTCGGCAAGCGCGGACCGCTGGAAACGATCCTGCTCGGTATCCTCGCGGGCGGGCATGTGCTCATCGAGGACCTGCCCGGCTTGGGCAAGACCCTCATCGCCCGCAGCCTGGCCCATGTGCTCGGCCTGGAGTTCACCCGCATCCAGTTCACCCCCGACCTGCTGCCCGGCGATGTCACCGGCGCGTCGGTCTACGACCAGCGCACCGGCGAGATGGTGTTCGCCCCCGGCCCGGTGTTCACCCACCTGCTGCTGGCCGACGAGATTAACCGCACCCCACCGAAAACCCAGTCCGCGCTGCTGGAAGCCATGGCCGAACACCAGGTCAGCGCCGACGGCGTGACCCGGCCGCTGCCGGCGCCGTTCGTCGTGTTGGCCACCGACAACCCGATCGAATACGAAGGCACCTACCCGTTGCCCGAAGCCCAACTCGACCGCTTTCTCGCCCGGGTCCGCATCGGCTACCCGTCGCCCGTTGACGAGGCCCGGGTACTGCGGGCGCACCGCGCCGACGGCACCCAACCCGCGCTGCGGCGGATCTGCGGCCCGACCGAGGTGCTGGCCATGCGGGCGTCGATGGACGCGGTACAGGCCCGCGACGACGTGGTCGACTACGTCGTCTCGCTGGTCGCCGCGACCCGCCACCACCCGAAGGTGCAGGTCGGG
>DASZXM010001004.1:0-7505 GCA_035546415.1 Pseudonocardiaceae bacterium | reverse complement strand
ACCCGCAGCTTCAACCGCTCCCACGGCGCCACGTCGGCGGTGAACTCGGCGCCGACCAGGTCCCACGCCGGCCGGTCGGTCGCGAAGTCGTCCTCGATCACCCACTGCCGGAACGGTTCGGCCACCACGACCGCGTCGTCGTGCGCCTCCGCCCGGTCCGCATCCGTCGCCGCCGGCACGATCCGGTCCACCATCGTGGCCGGGAACCGCACGGCCGCCGGCGCGTCCGCCCCGGTGAAGCGCTCGACGAGGCCGCGCAGGAACCGCCCGTTGTCGGGCAGGTTGTCGCAGCACACCACGGTCAGCGGCGCCGCACCGCGCGCGGCGATCCCCGCGGCCAGCTGCCCGACGACCGTCCGCGGCGGGCGGCCGGCCAGATCCGCGCGGATCTCGGGATCGGCCAGGTCCAGTTCACCGGTCGCCGGGTCGTGCCGGTATCCCTTCTCCGTCACCGTGAGCGTCACGATCCGCACCGACGGCCGCGCGATCGCCGCCACCACCGCCGCCGGATCGCGGTGACCCGGGAGCACGTCGAGGATCGACCCGACCACCCTCGGCGGGGCGGCGCCGGGGCCGCGTTCCAGCAGTGTGTAACGGTTGTCCCTCGGCGCGAGCCTGCGCAGCACGTCGTCGCTGCGCTGGGTCACGCCGCAGATGCCCCAACTCCGGTCGCCGGTGGCCAGCATGGCGTCGTCGGTGAACACGGCCTGGTGGGCGCGGTGGAACGCGCCGAGTCCCAAGTGGACGATGCCGACCAGGTCCGGCCGCGGGACGTCCGGCATCTGCGCGGCGGGCCCGGTCATGCCGTGAGTCCGGCGTGCGCGCGGATCTCGGCCACACCGGCGATGTGGCCCGAGCCGCCCTGGCCACCGACCGACAGCGACGCCGCCGCCGCGCCGAGCAGCACGGCGTGCCGAAGCGGGTCCCCGAGGGCGAGCCGTGCGGCGACGGTTCCGGCGAACACGTCGCCCGCCCCGGTCTGGTCGACGACGACCGGCGCGGGAACGGCGGGCACCCAGGTCCGGTCACCGTTGTCGACGAGCACGCCGCTGCTGCCGCACGTCACGGCGACGGCCCGGGCGCCCAGTTCCCGGCAGCGGACGGCGGCCGCCACCGGGTCCTCGACGCCGAGCAGCGCCGCCGTCTCGGTGGGCGCCGACGGCGTCACGAGCGCGGCCAGCGGCGCGAGTTCGGTCAGCAGCGCCGCGGCCGGCTCCGGCGTGGTGAGGCGGGGCCGGAAGTTCGGGTCGTAGACGAACCGGCGAGCGCGCCGCGCGGCCGCCAGCAGCGTGCCCCGCGCCGACGCGGAGACGGCACCGGTGATGCCGCTGCCCAGCACCGCGCCGGCGGCTTCGACCACCCCGTCGGGCAGGTCGTCGGCGGACAGCCCGGAGCCGGCCGAACCCGTTCGCGCGTAATGGAACTGGCGCTGGCCCGACGGATCGCTGTGCACGAGGTACATGCCCTGCTGCCCGCTGACCCTGCGCAGCAGGGCGTCGTCCACGCCCAGCGCCCGCACCCGGGCGGCGACGACGTCACCGAGTTCGTCGTCGGTGATCCGCGCGACCAGCGCCACGGACGCCCCCGCCGCCGCGGCGGCAGCGGCGGAGTTCACCGCGTCGCCGGACACGCCGATCGTCGCCGGCACGCCCGGACCGATCGCGGCGAGCGTCGCGATCTCGACGAGCGGTTCGCCCAGCACGATGACGTCGTAGGCGCTCACCAGTCGTGCACCGTCCCGTCACGCAGCCGGTTCACCGGCAGGGACCTGGGCTCCCGGTAGGGGAACCGGGCGGCGGCCGCCTCGTCCACCGCGACACCGATGCCCGGGGTGTCGCCAGGGTGCAGGTAGCCGTCGGCGAACCGGTAGCCGGTGTGGAACACCTCACCGGCCGGGTCGAGATGGCCCATGTACTCCTGGATGCCGAAGTTCGGCACCGCGAGGTCCACGTGCAGCGCGGCCGCGAGCGCGACCGGTGCGAGATCCCCGGCACCGTGCGAACCGGTGCGCACGCCGTACAGTTCGGCCAGCGCGAAGATGCGCCGCAGGTGCGTGATCCCACCCGCGTGCGACACGGACGTGCGAATGTAGTCGATCAGCCGTTCGCCGATCAGCTGCTGGCAGTCCCAGATGGAGTTGAACACCTCGCCCACCGCGATCGGTGTCGTCGTGTGCTCGCGGATCACCCGAAACGCCGACTGGTCCTCGGCCGGCGTCGGGTCCTCCAGCCAGAACAGGCGGTGCCGCTCGACGTCGCGGCCCAGCCGGCCCGCTTCGATCGGGGACAGCCGGTGATGCGCGTCGTGCAGGATGTGCAGGTCGAAGCCGAACCGCTCGCGGACCGCGTCCAGCATGGCGGGCACGAACCGCAGATACGGCCCGGTCTCCCACATCTCCTCCTCCGGCACGGCGGACGACGCGGGTTCGTAGAGCTTGTCGTCGTGCCCGTGCACCCCGTACACGCGCCCCAGGCCGGGCACGGCCGCCTGCACGCGGACGGCACGGTAGCCGCGGTCGACGTACGTGGCCACGTCGTCCAGCAGTTCCGGGACGTCACCGCCGCTGGCATGCCCGTAGACGAGCACGCCGTCGCGGGCGGCGCCGCCGAGCAACTGGTAGACCGGCAGACCGGCCACCTTGCCCTTGATGTCCCACAGGGCCACGTCCACGGCTGCCACGGCGGTCATCGTGACCGGGCCGCGCCGCCAGTACGCACCGCGGTAGAGGTACTGCCAGGTGTCCTCGATGCGGTGGGCGTCCCTGCCCAGCAGTGTCGGGCACACGTGGTCCCGCAGGTACGCCGCGACCGCCAGTTCCCGGCCGTTGAGGGTCGCGTCGCCCCAGCCGACGACGCCGTCCTCGGTGGTGATCTTCAGCAGGACGTAGTTGCGGCCCGGTGACGTGACCAGTACCGACGCGTCGACGATCTTGCTCATGCGGCCTTCCCGCTCGTGGTGTCCTCGGTGGACCGTGCCCAGTTCGCGTACTCCCCGCGCGCCAGCCGCCGGGGCGCCGTCTCCGGCATCCAGTGCAGCGCCACGATGCTGATCACCGCCAGTACCGCGACGTACAGCGCGTCCCATCCGTAGCCGCCGCGCCCGGCCAGGAGCAGGGCCGCCGCGACGACCGTGAACGGGCCACTGGCGATCATCGACCCGAACTGCCAGACGACCGAGACACCGCTGTAGCGCACGGACGAGTCGAACAGCTCCGGGAAGTAGGCCGCCTGGGGCGCGTAGACGCCGCCGTGGCCGAGGGCGAGACCGGCGATCAGCAGGAGCGTGATCAGCGCCGTGTCGCCGGTGCGCACGGCGAGGAACGCCGGGATGATGAGCACGAGGTTGAGCACGGCCGCGGCGAGGAACACCGGCTTGCGGCCGACCCGGTCGGTCACCCAGCCCAGCACCGGGATCATGACCAGTTCGGCGACGATCGCGATGATCACGGCGTTGAGCACCACCGAGGACTTCACGTGCTGGCTCGTGGCGTAGGTGGCGAGGAAGACCGTGTAGAACGGGAAGACGCCCGCCTCGACGAACTTGGTCAGCGTGCCCGCGACCACCTCGCGGCGCTGGTCGGTGAGCAGCGCGCGCAGTGGAGCGCGGTTGCGGGCGCCCTCGGCCCGGATCGCGCGGAACGTGGCCGACTCGGCGACGCCGAGCCGGATGTACAGGCCGACGGCGACCACGACGACGCTCAGCAGGAACGGCACGCGCCACCCCCACGCGAGGAACTGCTGACTGGACAGGCTGTTGTCCAGCAACGCGAACAGCGCCGTCGGGACGAGGTACGCGCCGGGCGATCCGAGCTGCACGAAGCTGGCGAAGAACCCGCGCCGCGCCGGTGGCGCCGCCTCGGCGGTCAACAGCACCGCGCCGCCCTGCTCGCCGCCGACGCCGAAGCCCTGGATCAACCGGATCAGCACCAGCAGGATCGGGGAGAGCGCGCCGATCCGCGAGTACCCGGGCAGCAGGCCGACGGCCACGGTTCCGAGGCCGGTGAGCAGCAGCGTGAACACCAGGGCGCGCTTGCGCCCGACCCGGTCGCCGATGTGGCCCCAGACCAGGCCGCCCAACGGCCGGGCGAAGAAGCCGACCGCGTAGGTGGAGAACGCCGCGAGCGTGCCGAGCGCGGGGGCGACGGTCGGGAAGAAGACCTTGTTGAACACCAGCGCGGACGCCGTGCCGTAGATGAAGAAGTCGTAGTACTCGGCGATCGTGCCGACGACGGACGCGGCGATGGTGCGGCCCAGCCGTGGCGACGCGGTCGCCGAGGAGGTCACGGCGGTGGTGTGCGAATCCCCCGAACCGGAAGCGAGATCGGTCGGCATCGACCCTCCTTGAGCGGGATGACTTCCACCATGGAAGCACTACCATACAAGCTCTCGCATGGTAGGTTGTCAAGCGTGGCGGAGGACAACGTGCGGCGGCGGCTGTCCGCCAGGGCCGTCGTGCACCAGGAGTTGCGGCGCCGGATCGTGACGCTGGAACTGCCGCCGGGCAGCCCACTGTCCGAGAACGACCTCGCCGGCGCCCTCCAGGTCAGCAGGACGCCGGTGCGCGAAAGCCTGATCCTGCTCGCCGAGGAGGACCTGGTGCAGGTCTTCCCGCAGCTCGGCACGTTCGTCGCCCGGGTCGACCCGGCGCGCGTGCGCGACGCGCAGTTCATCCGGGAAGCCGTCGAACTGGCCTCGCTCGCCGACGCGGTCGAACTCGCCGACCCGGCCGGCATCGCCGGCCTGCGCGACATCCTCACCGCCCAGCACGCCC
This sequence comes from Pseudonocardiaceae bacterium, assembly GCA_035546415.1. GTDB lineage: Bacteria > Actinomycetota > Actinomycetes > Mycobacteriales > Pseudonocardiaceae > DATEPR01. The sequence continues at coordinate 2,735 of DASZXM010001004.1, read as the reverse complement.
ACGAGGGCGACGTCGAGGAGTTCTTCCGCCTGGACGAGCGGTTCCACCAGGAACTGCTGGCCATCGGCGGGCACGCCAGCGCATGGCGCACCGTCCACTCGGCGAAGGCGCATCTGGACCGGGCCCGACGGCTGGGCCTGCGCGCGGTCAGCCCGGTGGCCGACCTGATCGACCAGCACACCCAGGTGGTCGACGCACTGGAACGGGGCGACCTCGCCGCGACGACCGCCGCCCTGCGCGACCACCTGCGCGCCGTGTTCGCCGACATCGAACGCATCCGGGAGCAGTCGCCGGAACTGTTCGTCGCCCAGGACGCCGACGAACGTCCCGTCCGGCGAACGGTCGCCATGTGGCGGTGAGCCACGCCCGAAGGGAGAACGCGATGTCCCAGCGCGATCAGGACACGGAACAACCGATCACCCTGATCAACGTGTTCGAGGTGCCCGACGACCAGGTGACGGACTTCGTCGAGCAATGGCGCCAGCGGGCCGCCGTCATGGCCGGCAAGCCGGGATTCCTCGGCGCACGACTGCACCGGGCCGTGACACCACAGGCCCGCTTCCCGGTGGTCAACATCGCGCACTGGGCCAGCCGCGAGGCCTGGCAGGCCGCCACCGCCGACGCCGAGTTCCAGCAGCAGCTCCGCACCGCGACCGCCGACCTGCCCATCACCGCGTACCCGGCCGCCTACCAGGTCGTCGTGGAGTTCCCCGGAGACGCCGAAACGTCGTCGTGACGAGCGCCGCCAAAACCGTGCCAGGCGCTCCTTGACGGTGCCGGACGGTGGCGTGCCGCCTCCCGGCCGATCCGCCCGGTTGCTCACGCCGCCATCACGACAGACATAGGACCTATCGGTTCGCCGCCAGTCCTGCAGCCCGCCGGCCCTGCAGCCCGCCGGCCACGGCCGACGGGCAAGACTCGCACGTCAAAGATCGGGTCTTTACATCGAGTGCGGATTCTCGTATAACCAGTCATCGGATGTTAGAGGCACGTGGCATGCGCTACCCACAGCGCTTGACCAGTCAGGACCAGGCACGGATCACGACCGACGTCCGGATTCATCGGATCACGACCCCGCAGGCAGCCCACGCTGCCGACACACCGCACTCGACGTGGAGGCTTCTGTGTCACCGACTTCGCCGTCGCCGTCCGCTCATTCGTCCCCGCCGCCACACCCGCGCCGTCGCCCGAGACGGCTCGTCGCGGGCTTCGCCGCGATGCTCGCCGCCGTGTCCGGTTTGGCCCTCACCTCCGGTACCGCGGTCGGTGCGACGACCGGTCCCACGACGGCCTGGCGGAACGGGGCCTTCGCGCTCGATCCGCTCGGCGTGGTGAGCCGTGACGACATCGTCCTGGACCAGGCCGACGTCAACCCGACCGCGTCGATGCCGCTGGGCAACGGCTCGCTCGGTGTGGCGGCGTGGGCGGCGAACGGGTTCACCGCCCAGTTGAACCGGTCCGACACGATGCCCTCCCGCAAGTCGCCGGGCCAGCTGACCATCCCGGGCCTGTCGGTGATCTCGCACGCGGCGGACTTCCACGGCCGGCTCGACCTGACCGACGGTGTCCTGGAGGAGTCCGGCGGCGGCATGTCGATGAAGGCGTGGGTCTCGTCGGCGAAGGACGAGCTGATCGTCGACGTGTCCGGCGCGGACCCGAGCATCGCCCAGACCGCGTCGATCAACCTGTGGTCCGGCCGCAAACCGACCGCGGCCGTGTCCGGCACCACCGGCACGCTCGCCGAGACCTGGCAGGACAACTCGGGCTACGGGGCCAGCGGACAGACCTTCGGCTCGCTGGCCGCGATCACCGCGGACGGCCGGAACGTGCGGGTGGGCGTCGTCAACTCCACGAAGGTCCAGGTCAGCTTCAAGCCGGACGCCCGGGGTGACTTCCGGGTCGTCGTGGCCGCCCCGCACTGGACCGGTGGCGACGCCGCGACCACCGCAGAGCACGTCATCGGGCACGACGCGACGCTGCCGGAACCGGCTCTGCTCGGGTCGCAGAACGCCTGGTGGCACCGCTTCTGGGCACATTCGGGTGTGGTGGAGATGAACTCCGCCGACGGCAGCGCCGCCTACATCGAGAACCTGCGGACGCTCTACCTGTACGACGCCGCCGCGAGTGCGAAGGCCGGCACGTACTTCGGCAGCCAGGCAGGCGAGGCCGACATGTTCGACTGGTCCCAGGACAAGCAGACCTGGGCGCCGAACGACTACTGGATCTGGAACCTCCGGGGTGAGATCTCCGCGAACATGAGTTCCGGCAACTACCAGCTGAACACGCCGATCTTCGACATGTACATCCAGGACCTGCCCAACATCGAGGCGTGGACGAAGGCGCAGATGGGCGGGCTGCCCGGCGCCTGCGTACCGGAAACCATGAGCTTCAACGGCAACGGCTACTACGGCGACGGACCCGTCCAGTCGGACGCCTCGTGCGCCCTGGCGGCCTCGCCGCAGTGGAACGCCGAGGACATCAGCAGCGGTGCCGAGATGTCGCTGTACATGTGGGAGCAGTACCTGGGTACCAGGGACATCCGGTTCCTGCGCCGGGCGTTCCCGTTCATGGAGGCCACCGCCCAGTTCCTGCTGGCCTACCAGCAGGTCGGGCCCGACGGCCTGCTGCACGCGGTCGCCAACGCGCACGAAACCCAGTGGGCGGTGCAGGACCCGACCACCGACATCGTCGCCGACCAGACGATCTTCCCGATCATCGCCGACGCCGCCCGGCTC
>DASZXM010001003.1:0-11628 GCA_035546415.1 Pseudonocardiaceae bacterium | reverse complement strand
GGGACCGTCTCGATTCTGTTCGGGAGGGAGCGGCTGTCCTTGGAGTTCTACGACGTGGCCAGCCTGGAGCGACTGCGCGACCTCGCGGACGAAGGGGTGCGGCGGTTGCTCTCGTGACCGCCGACCGGCCACGCGTCGGTCGGCGGCCTGACTCCGGTCCGTTGGAACGACTCCGGCTCTGGCGCTGATGAAGCGTCAGGCCGGTTCGTCGTCGTCAGGCGGAGCGGGTGCGGGTGGGTCGCTGGTTGCCCCGCGCGGCTTTCTCGAACGCCACCGCCGACCGCCGCACGTGGGCCCGCGACTCGCGCTCCGCTCGCGCCGCGTCCCCGTTCGCCATCGCGGCCATGATCGCCGCGTGTTCCCGCAGCGCCTCCGGGATGCGCCCGGGCAGTCGGGACGACGAGCCGGAGCCGAACCGCAGTTGGCCGCCCAGGTTGTCGGTCACCGTCGCCAGCCGGGAGTTGCCCGACGCGTGCCAGATCGCCCGGTGGAACGCCATGTCGACGTCGCTGTAGCCGGTCGCGTCACCGGCTTCGGCGCGCCGCCGCTGTTCGTCCAGCAGTGGCTGCAGCACGTCCGCGACGAAGCTTGCCGCGTCGTCCAGGTTGGCCGCGTTCCGCGCGGCGATGCCGTCGAGCACCTCGCGCAGCTCGTAGATCTCCCGCATGTCCTGCACGCTGACCTCGGGCACGAAGTAGCCGCGGTGCGGGATGGCGGTGAGGAAGCCGTCGCGTTCCAGGGCGGCCAGTGCCGACTTGATGGGCGTCGCCGACAGCTGCAACCGCTCGGCCAGCGGCCGCACGATGACCTTCGATCCCGGCGCCAGCGTGCCGTCGATGATGAGCCTGCGGATCTCCGCATACGCCTGCTGGCCGTACGTCCGTCGGTCGATGGTCACCCCCGAATGATGACATTCCGTGCCCGGTCCCGGTTGACACCAGTTTCAAAACGCTGTTTCATAACAGCGTTGCGTTTCCGAGTCGGAGGAGTTACCCATGGCAACGCCCGACTACCGTGCCGGCTTCGACACGCTCACCGTGGAGTCCGACACGATCGATCTGCCCGTGGACGGCCGCCTGCCCGACTGGCTGGCCGGAGACCTGGTCCGCAACGGCCCGGCCCGGTTCGACGCCGGCGACCGAACGTTCCGGCACTGGTTCGACGGCCAGGCCATGCTGCACCGGTTCGACGTCGCAGACGGCCGCGTCCGCTACCGCAACCGCTACCTCGACACACCGGCCCTGCGCGCCGCTCGCGACGACGGCCGGATCGCGTACGGCGAGTTCGCAACCGACCCGTGCCGGTCGATCTTCGCCCGCTTCTTCACCCGGTTCCGGGCCGGCGGCGCCCCCTCCGCGAACGCGTCGGTCAACGTCGTCACCATGGCCGACGCCCGGTTCGCCGTCACCGAGACACCCATCGCCGTCCGCTTCGACCCGGAAACCCTTGCCACGCTGGGCATCGAGGGCTACCACGACCCGATCGACGGGCAGGTCACCACCGCCCACCCGCACCAGGCGCCCACCACCGGCGACCTCGTGAACTACGCCCTGCGCTTCGGCCCGCGCAGCGACTACCAGATCTACCGCCAGCGCCCGGGCGGCATGCGCCGCGAGCTGATCGCCGCCGTCCCCGACCGCAACCCCGGCTACCTGCACAGTTTCGGCATCACCGAGTAGTACGCCGTGCTCGCCGTCTTCCCGCACGTCGTGAACCCGCTGTCGTTCATCGTCCGCGACCGGCCGTTCATCGAGAACTACCGCTGGCGCCCGGAACTGGGCACGCGTTTCATCGTCGTGCGCCTGTCCGACGGCGCCGTCCGCGGCACCTACCGGGCCGACCCGTTCTTCGCGTTCCACCACATCAACGCCTACGAGGACGGCGACCACCTCGTCGTCGACGCGTGCTCCTATCCGGACTCCGGCGTGATCGACGCGCTGTACCTCGACCGGCTGCGCGCCGGCGAATCACTCCCGAAGCCGACACCCACCCGCTACCGCGTCGACCTGTCCGGCGACACCGTGCGCGCCGAGCCGCTCTCCGACGAGGCCATGGAACTGCCGCGCATCGACTACGCCCGGCACAACGGCCGCCGCTACCGCTACGCCTACGGCGTCGGCCGGCGCGGTACCGGCTTCTTCAACCAGCTCGTCAAGCTCGACGTCGACGACCGCACCTCGGCGACCTGGTCGGAAACCGGCACCTATCCCGGCGAACCCGTGTTCGTCGCCGCGCCGGACGCCGCCGCCGAGGACGACGGCGTGCTGCTGTCCGTCGTGCTCGACGCGGCGTCCAGCACGTCGTTCCTGGTCGTGCTGGACGCCGGGTCGCTCACCGAACTGGCCAGGGCACACGTGCCGCACGCCGTGCCGTTCGGCTTCCACGGTCAGTTCAGCCGGTCGCGCACGCCTGACCGTTCAGCGTGAACGACGTCGGCTTCGGGTTCGTCCCGGTGTAGCCGCCGTTGAAACCGGGTGTCGTCGTCGCGCCGGCCGCCAGGTTCGGCGCGTACCCCGGTGCCGTCACCGTGACCGTGTTGCCGGACTGGCTGAAGGTGCCGCCCCAGCCGGCCGACACCTGCTGGTTGCCCGGCCACGTGAAGTGCAGCGACCAGTTGTCGATCGCCGTCGTGCCGGTGTTGGTGATCGCGATGCTGGCGCCGAAGCCGCCACCCCAGTCGTTGGTGACGGTGTAGACGACCTTGCAGGTCGAGTTCACCGGCTGTCCGGTCGTGACCGTCACCGGCGACGACGGGGGTGACGTCGCACCGGACGAGTCGACGGCCACCACGTCGTACGTGTACGACGAGTTCGGCGTCAGCCCGGTGATCGCCAGGCTCGTGCCGGTCGGGCTGCCGACCAGCGTGCTCGTCGACCCGGTCACCAGGTACACGCGGTAGCCGCTGATCGGGTTCGTACCGGCCGTCGCCGCGGGCCAGTTCAGCGTCAGCGACGTCGCCGTGACGCTCGACGCGGTGGGCGTACCGGGCGCGGAGGGTCCGACCGTGCCACCGGACTTCGTCAGGTGCAGCACCGTGACCGAGTAGGGCGCGAGGCTGACCGACGACGAGGACGACGTGCCGGTCGTGATCGACGTGGCCGCCCGCCCGTACACGGCCGTCGTGCCCGACGACGCGGGCGAATAACCGTTGTACGCCAACGAGACCTGGTACGTGGTCGACGGGTCCTTGTTGACCAGCATCAGGTTCAGCGACCCGTTCGACGCCTCCACCGCGTGCGCGGAGACCAGCGGCTGGCTGGACGACGTGCCCACCATCGTGCCGCCACCGGAGAGGAACCGCCCGGCCATCGCGATCCCGAAATACGGCGGGAACGGCGTCTCGGCGGCCGGCTCGCACGGGCTGCCGCCGCTGGCGCAGCTGGCGTTGGACAGGATGCCCTGGTCGTTGTAGTCGGTGCCGCCGGTCTGGTCGGTGGTCACCGAGCCGATGCCGTTGTGCACGTCCCACCAGTCCACGTTGGTGGCGCCCTGTTCCAGCCACAACGGGTACGAGTCGGCGGCGAACACGGCCGCGGCCGCCGAGTCGTCCTCGTAGCCGGAGTTCGTCTCGGTCGTGAACACCGGCACCTGCCGGGAACCCGCGTACTGCGCGATCAGGCCGTGCAGCGTCGACATGATGCCGGGCACCTGCGCCCGCGGCTGGCCCAACATCTGCGACTCGGAGCTGCTGTTCGGATACCAGTGCACGATGGCGAAGTCCATCTTGGAACCCAGTTGGGACAGCACCGTGTGGTTCCAGTCCTGCGTGTCACCGGACGCGACCAGGCCGTCGGGCCAGTTGCCCGGCGTGGTCAGCACGACGCCGACCTTGATCGACGGGTCGACGGCCTTCATCGCGTCGATGTACTGGCCGGCGTTCGCCGCATACGTCGTCGCGTTCTTCGTCGAGTGCGTGTCGTATTCCCAGGAACTGCCGTAGGCGCCGTTGCCGTACACCTCGTTGCCGATTTCCCAGTATTTCACGCCGTAGTTCTTCGTGACGTTGGCGTATTTGACCCACGCCGCCGCCTCCGCGGCCGTTCCGGAACCGTAGTTCACGGTGATCACCGGTTGCGCGTTCGTCGAATGCGCGACGGTCATGAAATTGTCGAAATTGTCGTCCGGATTCGCGTACGTCGTGCCGGGCACGACGCTGTTGTCCTGCCAGTGGTAGACGTCGGCGACCGACCCGCCCGGGTAGCGCAGCGCGCGGATGCCGGCGGCGGACAACAGCGGCGGCAGCGCGGTGTCCGTCAGATAGCCGTCGTAGACGGCGGTGTTGGCGCCGATGCCGATGCCCGGCACGGTGCCTTCACCGGTGTTCGCGTTGACGGTGACGGTCGCGGCCGTCGCGGCGGGCGCCACGGTGGACGACACTGCCGCCGACACGGCGGGCGCCGTGGTCGCGGTGAACAGCACGGTCGCGGTGAGCAGCACGGCCGCGTACACGGCCGATCCGAATTTCCCTCGGAGGTCCATTCCGTCATGCTGGGTCGGCCGTCCCGGACCGGGCAATCAACAGGACAATTGGCCGAGCGCCGACCTGCGGCCCCCGATGTAACTTGCGCGTTCGATTCGAAATTCGACCCCGAATTCGCGGGACAGCCGGGCGGCCCCACATGCGCGCGCCGCCCGGCGACCGTCACGACGCGGCGATGCCCTCGGCGCCCGCGGCACCCGGCACGGTGACCGAGCCGAGCGGCGTGAGCGACCCGCCGTCGTTCACCCGGAACTCGTCGACGATGCCCTGGGCACCGGTCTCCGCGTAGAGGAAGTGCTCGGTGCCGGCCGCGTCGACGGTGCCGGCGTCCGTGCCGGTGGTGCCCAGCGCGGTGAGCGAACCGCTACCTGCGGCGCGGTAGCCCGACAGCGTGGCGCTGCCGGCGTTGGACGTGTACAGGTAGCCGCCCGCGGGCGCGACCCAGCAGGTGGCCGCCTGACCGGTGGCCTCCCGGTCGACCAGGCCGAGCGTGCCGTCCCGGTGCACCGTGTACGTGGCGATGGAGCTGGTGCCGGACTCGCCGACCACCAGGTGGTGGTGGGCGTCGAAGGTGACCGCGAACGGCGTGTTCGCGTCCGGCGTGACGACCGGCCGGGCGGACGGGCCGCCCGCCAAGTCGACGCCGAACACGTCGATGGCGTTGCTGGCGCCCTTCGTGGTGACGACCAGCTTGGTGCCGTCCGGCGTGAACGCGACCTGGCCCGGGGTGTGGGTGAACTCCGGTGTCGCGGTCGGGTCCAGGTGCAGCGACCGGTGCCAGGCCGGGATGCGCACCAACGTGTCGCCCACGCGCAGGAAGCCCTGAATGGACCCGCCGTCACGGGCGTTGAGCACGTACACCAGGTTGCCGTGCGCGGTGACACTGACCGGGAACGAACCGCCGGTCCCGGTGACCTGGTGGCTGGCCAGGCGGTCGCCGTGCACGGTGAACACGGTCAGCGTGTCGCTGCCGGCGTTGACCGTGTACAGCAGGCCGCGGTCGAGCAGGACGGCGCCCTGCGACGCCAGGTGGTCCACGACGGAACCGGCGAGGACGCCGCCCGTGCCACCGGTGGCGTACGTCCCGGCCGCGCTGAGGGTGCCGTCCGGCGCCCGGTCGTACGCGACGACCGCGTTGCCGTCGACGCCGTCGGTCTGGACGAACACGGCTCCGTGGTGCGCCGGCGACGCCGAGGCGGTGGTGGTGAACAATGCCGTGGCGGCGATGGCCACGCCGCCCGCGGCGACGAGCCGAGCCGTTCTCTTCATGCTGCTCTCCGTTGTCTCGTTTGTCGGACGCAGCATTGGTGGTGCGGTGCGCGGCTGGGCTTACCCCGTGTTCGCAGTTCGTAAGGAAAGCGCGACGCGGATCACTCGCTCCGGGAGAAGTGGGTGTCCGGGCGGTCCAGGAGCTCGTCGTCCAGGAAGGTGTCGACCTTCTCGTTGTAGAACGCGACCAGGCCGGCGATCGGGAACAGCTGGCGGGTGGGGAAGTCGTACGTCCACGCCAGGTCCTGGTGCACCTGGTCGCCGATGCGGACCGACCAGTATCCGCTGGTCTGGCCCTTGTACGGGCACGCCGTGACCGTGTCCGTCGGCTCCAGGTGCTCGAAGCGCACGTCGGTGCGGTTGAGGTAGTACCGCGTCGGCAGCCCCGTCTCGAACACCATCACCGGGGACGACGACTCGGCGAGCACCACGCCGTCCAGTTCGACGCGCACCCGGCGGGTCGAGCGGATGGCGTCGACCCGCGTGTACGGGCTGCGCGGGTGGACGAAGATCCGCTCGTCCTCTTCGTACCATTCATCCATTGCCGCCCAGTCGAACCGGACGGTGTCGGCCAGGCCCTCCAGGGCGTCGTCACCGAACACCCGCGCCACACCCGACCGCGTCACCCCGCCCGCCGACACGCCGTGCCGGCGGGCGGTACCGCGCTTGAGCCGCTGCACGTGGTCCTCGTCGACCAGCACGTCCTTGCGCACGTCCGCGAGCGGGACGTAGTACTGCGGGTACGGCGGCCACTCCCACACGTACAGCGCGCGCGTGGTGTCCAGGACGCACTCACCGCCCAGCATCGCGCGAATCCTCCTGGGCACCGGTTCGATGTGGTCGACAGGGACGATGGCCTGCGGATAGTCATGCATCGGGGTCCTCCTCGACGGAACGGATCGCGGCCAGCAGCCCTTCCAGGTCCTCGGCACACGGGCCGCATGCCCGCACGTGCGCCGCGATACCCGGGTGCAGCCGGCGCGCCTCGGCCGGATCGGCGGCGGCCAGTTCGGCATAGACGTGCAGCATCGCCATTGCCTGCGCACAGCCCACGTCACGCGGGTCCGTGGTCAGGAACCGCTCCAGAGCAGCTCGCCCGTTCATGCGCGCCTCGTGTCGTCGTCAGGCAGATAACCATGGGCGACCAGGCGGGCCCGGAGCTTACGTCGCGCGTCGAAAAGCGTCTTGTAGATCGCGTTCCGGTTCGAGCCCAGCTGCGCGACCAGCGTGTCCAGCGGAACCCCGTTGAGCACGATCGCCACGAACAGCGTCCGCTGCCGCTCGGTCAGTTCCTCGTCGACCGCCTTGCGCAGCGCCACCAGCAGGTCGTGCCACTCCGACTCGCGTTCCGGTTCGAAGCCGAACCGGTCGGGCAGCCGGTCCCAGTCCTCCGCGTCGAACGGCACGGTCGGCCGACGCCAGAAGTGCCGGCCGATCTTCGTGGACACCTCGAACATCACGAACGTGAACGCCCACGTGGTGAACCGGCTCTCGCCCCGGAACTGGTCGAGCTTCGCGGTGATCGCCAGCAGCGCGTCGGCGGCCGCCTGGTGGGCGATGTCGTCGAGTTCCGGGCCGGTGATGCGGTGCTGCCCGCTGCGGCGGTGCACCTCACTCCGGGCGATCCGCAGCAACAGTGCGTGCAACCGGGTGGTGGCGGCCTCCCGCTCGGCGGGAGTGCCGCGCAACGCCGCGACCCAGTCGTCGGTCACGTCGTGTAAACCCCCGTTGGCGTGGCGTGGTACCCCTTCGCACCAATGATACGAGCGAGCTGGCTGCGCGGGTCGGCGCCGGCCACGACACTGTCCAACACGGTTCGGAAGTCGTATCGCGGCGTCCAGCCCAGGTCACGGCGCGCGGCCGCGTTGACGTAGACGCGGTCGATGCGCGGGAACATCGTCCAGCCGCGGGCCGCGTAACCGGCGGGCTGGTCCGGGAACAGCCGCGCCACCACGGCGGGGGCGTCCACGGCCAGTTCGGCGAGGTCGTCCGGAGTGAACGGCGTCGTCGCGCTGACGACGTACCGGCCGAAGCCCAGGCGCGCCGCCTTCGTGACCGCCAGCAGGTGGGCGGAGGTGACGTCGGCGATGTCCACCCTGCGGTGCAGGAACTCGTTGGCCTTGAGGTTCGCGTCCGGGTAGGCCGCCCGGACGTCGTCGCGGTCGTCGGCTTCCGGGAAGAACCGGGACGTCCGCAGCACCACGACGGGCAGGCCCTCCTCCCGATGTGCCAGCTCGCACAGGTCCTCGGCGGCGATCTTGGTGGCCCCGTAGATGTTGCGCACCACCGGCCGCACGTCCTCGGTGATCCACGCGGCAGGCTCGTCCGCCGCCGGCGTCAGGGCACGGCCGAACGCACTGGTGCTGCTGGTGAACACGACGCCGCGCACACCGGCCGCCGCGGCCTCCTCCAGCACGTGCAGCGTGCCGGTGACGTTCGTGTCGACGAACGCGGACCGGCTGTGCGACGTGACGTGCGGTTTGTGCAGCGTCGCGGTGTGCAGCACGTGGGTGACGCCCGCCATCGCGCGGCGCACGGCGTCCCGGTCGGCGACCGACCCGGTCACCGTCGTGAACGGCGAGTCGAGCACGTCCAGCCCGACCACGTCGTCGCCCTGTTCGCGCAGCGTCCGGACCAGCGCCTCACCGAGGTGACCGGCGCTCCCGGTGACGAGGTACCTCTCCACGGTCGCCCATCCGAACACAGGCCCACGGCGAGGGCAACCGTGTGGCGTCGCCGATCGTCAAGAGGGTGTGCGACGGTGGAGACGGGTGCTGGCCTGCGCCGCCGCCGTGCTCGCCGTCCCACTGCTGGCCCTGGGCGGCACCGCGGGCTGGCTGTTGGTCGAGAACGCCGGGACGCCGTCGCCGGACGCACGCGGCACCGGCCACGACGCGCTGTGGCTCGGGCACGACTGGGCGACCGGTACACGCAGCGCCGCCGACGTCACCGCGCTCGTCGACCGGCTGCGGTCGGCCCGTGTCCGGGACGTCTTCGTGCACGCCGGTCCGCTGTCCGACGACGGCTCCCTCCACCAGTCGCTGCACCCACGGTCGCTGCTGACGGCGATCCACTCCGCGCTGCCGGGTGTCCGCGTGCAGGCGTGGCTGGGTGACGTCGTCGGGCCGTCCCGCCTGGACATCGCCGACCCGGCGACCCGTGGCCGCGTGCTGGGCGCCGCGGCGCAGGTGCTCGACGACGGGTTCGACGGCGTGCACTACGACCTGGAACCCGTCGCCGACGGCGACCGCGACTACCTGACGCTGCTCGCCGCGACCCACGTCCTCACCGGCGACCGCGGCGCCGTGCTGTCGGTGGCCGTCGACCAGCTGGAGCCGTTGCCCGGCATGCGGTTCCCGGCCCGCTGGGTGTCCAGCCGGCCGCACTTCTGGTCCACCGGCTACCTGCACGACGTCGCGCTCGACGTGGACGAGGTGGCGGTGATGGCCTACGACAGCGGCGTGCCGATCGCGGCCGCGTACAGCGGGTACGTCCGCCGGCAGACCAGCCTCGCCATGGCGGCCGTACCGTCCACAGTGGATCTGCTGATCGGCGTTCCCGCGTACCACACCGACGAACCCGGCCACACGAGCGCGGAAACCGTGGCCGCCGCCGTGCGCGGCGTGCGGCTGGCGTGGACCGGCCGGCCGGTGGGAGTCGCCGTCTACGCGGAATTCGCCGCGACGGCCGGCGACTGGGCCGCCTACTACAGCGGTTGGGTCGACCCCGATACGTAGCCTCGGCAGTGGCCGGAGGGTTGGCGTGGCCGGCCGGGCGGGCTGATACTCGGGCATCGTCACGTCACCCGGAGGTGTCATGTTCTACCCGCTGACCGTCCGCGACTTCCTCGACCGTGCCGAACTCGTCTATCCCGATCGGATCGCGATCGTGGACGAGCCCGACCAGCCGGCACCCGGGCTCGGGGAGATCACCTATCGGGAGATGGCCGCGCTGGCCCGCGCCCAGGCGGCCCGGCTGGACCAGCTCGGGGTGCCCGCCGGTGGGCGGGTCGCCGTGCTCTCCCAGAACTCGGCCCGGCTGCTGACGTCGTTCTTCGGCGTGTCCGGGTGGGGCAGGGTGCTCGTGCCGATCAACTTCCGGCTGGCCGTGCCCGAGGTGCGGTACATCGTGCGGCACTCCGGCGCCCAGGTCGTCTACGCCGACCCGGCCTGCAAGGACGTGCTGGACGCCGTGGACGCCGAGCACAAGTTCGTGCTCGGTGACGACGACGCGCTGTACCTGCGGGACGCCGAGCCGCGGCCCTGGGCGGAACCGGACGAGGCCGCGACGGCGACGATCAACTACACGTCCGGCACCACGGCGCGCCCCAAGGGGGTGCAGCTCACCCACCGCAGCCTGTGGATCAACGCGACCACGTTCGGCCTGCACACCACCATCAGCGACCGGGACGTCCTGCTGCACACGCTGCCGCAGTTCCACGTGAACGGCTGGGGCATGCCCTACGGCGTCACCGGTGTCGGCGGCCGGCACGTGGTGCTGCGGCAGGTGGACGGCACCGAGATCCTCCGACGGGTCGAACGGCACGGTGTGACGCTCATGTGCGGGGCCCCGGCGGTGGTCAACGCGATCCTGGACGCGGCGACCGACTGGGAGGGTGAGATCCCCGGTCGGGACCGGGTGCGGATCGTCGTCGCGGGCGCCCCGCCGCCGTCCCGCACGATCGAGCGCGTGATGGACGAGCTGCACTGGGAGTTCATCCAGATCTACGGCCTCACCGAGACGTCCCCGCTGGTCACGGTGAACCGCCTGCGCGCCGAGTGGGACGACCTGCCCACGGCGGAACAGGCCCGCAAGCTGATGCGTGCCGGCACACCCGCACTGGGCGTGCGGGTCGCGACCGACGTGGACGGCGAGGTGCTCACGGCGTCCAACCACAACCTCGCCGGCTACTGGGAACAGCCGGACGAGACGGCCCGCGTGCAGGCGGGCGGGGTCTTCCACACCGGCGACGGCGGCTACGTCGACGACGACGGCTACCTGGTGATCACCGACCGCAAGAAGGACGTCATCATCTCCGGCGGCGAGAACGTGTCGTCCATCGAGGTGGAGGACGCCCTGATGGCACACGCGGCGGTCCGCGAGGCCGCGGTGATCGGCATCCCGGACGAGAAGTGGGGCGAACTGGTCACCGGACTGGTCGTCACCGACGGCTCGGACGTGACAGCGGCGGACCTGATCGCCCACTGCCGCACCCGGCTGGCCGGCTACAAGTGTCCGAAGCGGATCGACTTCGTCGACGCCCTGCCGCGCACGGCGACCGGCAAACTGCAGAAGTTCAAGCTGCGCGAACCGTTCTGGGCCGGCCACGAACGGCAGGTGCACTGACCGCCGTCGGGCGGGGGCCGGACACGCGGCGGACCACACCGGTAGGCTCACGCGCCGTGCGAGTCCTGAGCGTCGTAGGTGCGCGTCCGCAGTTCGTGAAGCTGGCCCCGATCGCGCGGGCCGCAGACGGTGTCGTAGAGCACCTGATCGCCCACACCGGTCAGCACTACGACCACAACATGAGTGATGCGTTCTTCGCCGACCTGGGCATCCCGGCGCCGGACTTCAACCTCGGCGTCGGCTCCGGTCCGCACGGTGAGCAGACCGGCGCCATGCTGGCCGGCCTGGAGAAGGTCATCCAGGACACCACGCCGGACTGGGTGCTGGTCTACGGCGACACCAACTCGACGCTGGCGGCCGCGATCGCCGCCGTGAAGCTGCACGTGCGCGTCGCCCACCTGGAGGCGGGCCTGCGCTCGTTCAACCGCCGCATGCCCGAGGAGCACAACCGCGTGCTCACGGACCACCTCGCCGACCTGTGCTGCGCACCCACCGAGACCAGCCGGGCCCAGCTCGCGGCCGACGGCATCGAC
>DASZXM010001002.1:0-12842 GCA_035546415.1 Pseudonocardiaceae bacterium | reverse complement strand
TCTCGTTCGGCGGCCTTTTCGTCGTTCGTCGCCGATGTCAGGGCCGTGCGGGCCGCTTCCACCGCGTCGCGGGCTTCCTGGTGGCTCTGGCGGGCCTTGTCGTGGGCCGCTTTCGCCTCCGCCAGTGCCCTTTCCGTGCGGGCGGCCACCTTCTGGGCCTTCGTCAGGTGGCGCTCGGCCACCGACCTGGCCTCCGCCGCCTCCCGGACCAACTCCTGGGCGTGCTCCCATTCGGCGACCAGTTCGGGATCGGGCTCGGGTTCGGGCTCGCGTGGCTCGGGTGCCGGCTTGGGTTTCGGCCGGGGCCGCCTGGTGTCCGCCGACGGCCACTGGTCGAGGACTTCCTCGTCCAGGCCGATCGCCGCGCTCAACCGGCCACCCCGCACGGCACGCAGGGCGGCCGGGTTGATCAGCGCCACCTGGAACGTCGTCGCGATCTGGGTCGCCGCGTCGTCACTCAGCCGGACACCGGTGTCCCTGGCGACGTCGCGGACCCGCTTCTCCAAGCGGCGCAACAGTTCTCGCCTGGCCTGGCCGGCTTCGCGGAGGCGGTCGCCGGAGCCGTGCCGGTGGGCGTCGGCGAGTTCCGTGGCGAGGTGGTCCAGGTCGGTCACGTCCTCCGGGTGTTGGCGGACCAACTGGTTGACCAGCCACGCGGCGACCGTCGGTTTGCGCAGCGCGGCGATCCGGCGGGCCAGGTCCGCGTCACCGTCCGCCTTGGCCTCCGCCGCTCGCCGCGACCTGATCGGCAGGAACTCGTCCCTCGGCGCGCCGAACAGTTCGTCCGCCACCTCCGCCTCGTCCACCATGCCAGGCAAACACATCCGACCGCGTCATGCCACGGTATCGGCCACCGAGTGGTATTACTATACCGCTCGTGTTCACGCCTGATGATCGAGAACGGCTCCGCGACACCCTGGTCGCCGCCGCGCGTGCCGACGAGCGGGTGACCGGAGCGGCCCTGACCGGCTCCGAGTCCGTCGGGCGGGCGGACCGCTGGTCCGACATCGACCTCGCGCTGTGCGTCGCGGGTGACCCGCGGCCGGTGCTGGCCGACTGGTCGGACCGGATGTACGCCGAGCACGGCGCCGTGCACCACGTGGACGTGGTCAGCGGCGCCACGGTCTACCGGGTGTTCCTGCTGGCCGACACGCTGCAGGTGGACATCGCGTTCTGCCCGGCGGCCGAGTTCGGCGCGAAGGCGCCCACGTTCCGGCTGCTGTTCGGCACACCGAGGGACGTGCCACCGACACCGCGGCCGGTGGCCGAGCACCTCGTCGGCATGGCGTGGCTGTACGGCCTGCACGCCAGGTCCAGCATCCTGCGCCGCCGGGTGTGGCAGGCCGAGTACATGGTCAGCGGCATGCGTGACCACGTGCTGGAGCTGGTCTGTCTGCGCCACGGCGTACCGGCCGCCCAGGGGCGGGGCCTGGACCAGCTGCCGGCCGAGGTCACCGGCCCGTACACGGCGGCGCTGGTGGGCACGCTCGACGTGGCCGGCCTGTGGCGGGCGTTCGGCGTCGTCGGGAAACTGCTGCTGGCCGAGGCCGCACTGGTGGACGCCGCGCTGGCCGATCGGCTCACCGGTCCGGTGACGACCCTGACATCGCGTAGCGCTGAGGCGTCCTCGACCGACGTATAGGGCGGTGGGGTTGGTCCGATCGTCCGCTCGGAGTCGCGAATGGATTTCTCGCAGACCGTGCGAGTGCTGGTGCACCGGTGGTACGTGGCCGTGCCGGTGTTCCTCGCGGCCGTGGGCATCGCCGGCCTGATGGCCCTCGCGACACCACACCAGTACCAGTCGACCGGGGCGATCGTGCTGACCCAGCCCAACCCGAACGCCGTGCGCAAGGACGGCACACTCGGCCCGAAGATCGCCAACCCGCTGATGACCTTCGCCGACAGCCTCACCACCACCTCGGAGCTGCTGATCCAGAGCCTGAACGGCCCGGCGGCGCAGCAGCAGGTGCAGCAGGCCGGCGGGGTCACCACGTTCACGGCCAGTGACGGCGGCCTGACCGGTCCGTACATCATCGTCACCGCGAACTCGGCCCACGCGGGTGACGTGCAGCGCACGGTGTCACTGGCGTTGCACTACGCGGGCCAGCAACTGGTGGCGCACGAGAAGGCACTGGGTGCGCCCGCGGCGCAGTACATCGTGGTCAAGAGCGTGGTGGCACCGACGGAGGCCACGCAGCTGCGCGGCGGCAAGAGCCGGTTCGCGCTGGCCACCGGCATCCTGGCGCTGGTGGCGAGCCTGACGGCCGTGTTCGCGGTCGAGACGGTCAGCAGGCGGCGGGCTCAGCTGAAAGCCGCCGCGTGATCGGCGCCCCACCGCCCGAACGTCCGCGCCGGTGCCCGGTGTCGACGCCAGGACATCGAGTCAGGTCGAGGCCAGCTCACCGGTTCCGGCCCGGTAGCGGGTGAACGCGGGCATCGTCACGCCGATCAGCACCGCGCCGATGATCGTGGCCAGGCCGCCGGTGGCGGCGCTGATGGCGGGCGTGGTGAGGGTGGCGACGGCCCCGGCCCGGAAGTTGCCCAGCTGCGGGAATCCGGCGCCGACGATGTACTCGGCGGCGCTGACCCGGCCGCGCTGGTGGTCGGGTGTGGCGACCTGGATCATGGACGTGCGGAAGACGACGCTCAGCGAGTCGGCCGCGCCGGCGATCGCCAGGCACAGCAGGGCCGCCCACAGGCCGGTCACCAGCCCGAACCCGACCAGCCCGGCGCCCCACACGCCACCGGCCACCAGCATCGCCCGGCCCTGCCGGGACACCCGGCCGACCGGGCCGGACAGTGCCGATCCGATCACACCGCCGATCGACGGCGCCGCCGACAGCAGGCCGAGCGTCTGCGCGGTACCGCCGAAGTGGGCCGCGTTGATCGCGGGGAACAGGGCGAACGGCATGCCCAGCACGGTCGCGGACAGGTCGGACAGCAGCGCGCCGGCCAGCACCTTGCTGCCGCCGATGAACTTCAGGCCCGCGACGACGGCCGTGACCCCGGGCCGGGCGATGCTGCCCTGCGGGGGCATCGGCGGCAGCCGGGCGATGCCGTAGAGGGCGGCGGAGAAGCTGACCACGTCGACGACGTAACAGACCTTGAGTCCCCACGCGGCGGTGATGACACCGGCCAGTCCCGGACCGATGATCACGCTGGCGTGCATGGCGAACATGGTGAGCGCGGCACCGGCGGGCACCCGGTCGGCGGGCAGCAGGCGCGGCAGGAACGTGCGCCGGGCGGGCGCGTTGAGGCAGCCCAGCACCGACTGGACGACTTCCAGCAGGTAGAGCGGCCAGATCTGGCGCAGCCCGAGATACGCCTGCAAGGCGAACAGCGCGGACACGACGGCCAGGCAGCTGCTGACGACGAGCACGAGCCTGCGTCGGTCCACCGCGTCGACGATCGATCCGCCGAACAGCCCGAACGCGATCGCGGGCAACGCGGTCGCCAGCCCGACGCCGCCGACGGCCAGCGACGAGTGCGTGATGGTGAAGATCTGCAGCGCGACGGCGAAGTTGGTCATCTGGCTGCCGATGCTGGACAACCCGTTCCCGGCCCACATCCGCCGGAAAGCAGGCGACTCACGCAACGGCCGAACATCCATGAACAGGCGCTTTCCGACCACGCGCGAAAGAGTAACAGCGCTGTTGCATCTCGCGCGCGCGATTTACCGGCGCAGACACGAGCCGGCCGGTCCTGGCGGGACCGGCCGGCTTCGTGGGACCGCTAGTGGTTCGTGATCAGGCTGCTCGGTACCGCTTGGTCGGTGTTGAGGTCGTGGAACAGTTGCGTGGCCTTCGTCTTGTCCCACAACAGTGAGCCGTGCGTCGTGCCGTTGATCGGCACGGCCGTCGTCACCAGGCCGCCGTCGGAGATGCCGCGCATGTTCCAGCCGAGCGAGATCAGGTTCTGTAGGTGGTCACCGTTGTCCACGGTCAGTGCGCCCGGCAGGTCGAACAGGACCGGGAACAGGTCGAACGGGTTGAGCAGCACGCCGGGGCTGGCGATCTTGTTGGCCAGCGCGCCCAGGAACTCGCGCTGGTGCTGGGTCCGCGCGTAGTCGCTGGTGGCGAACGCGTGCCGGCTGCGCACGTAGCCCAACGCGTTGGCACCGTTGAGGGTCTGGCACCCGGCCGGCAGGTTGATGCCGGCGTAGCTGTCCTTCACCGCCTGCGGCAGGCACATCTGCACGCCACCGACGTCGTCCACGACACCGGCGAAGCCGCCGAGGCCGATCTCCGCGTAGTGGTCGATCCGCAGGCCGGTGGCCTGTTCCACGGTCTTCACCAGCAGTGTCGGACCGCCGAACGCGTACGCCGCGTTGATCTTGTTGTGGCCGTGCCCCGGGATCTCCACCCACGAGTCGCGCAGCAGGCTCACCATGGTCGGTTTGGTGCTGTTGTCCGGCAGGTGCACGAGCATGATCGTGTCGGTCCGGCCACCGGACACCGCCCCCGAGTCACCGGTGTGCAACTGGGCCGCCTGCGCGTCGGTGAGGCCCTGACGGGAGTCGGAGCCGACGATCAGCCAGTTCGTGCCGGCACCCTGCGCGGGCCGGCCGGAGTAGTCGGTCAGGGCCGTGACGCGGTTGAGGGACGAGTCCATGTAGAACCACATGGCGACGGCGCCGACGACCAGCAGCACCAGCACGATCGCCAGGATCCGGCGGACCCGCCACCGCCTGCGGCGCCGCGGCGGTGCCGGCGGAGCCCCGCCGCCACCCGGCGGTGGCCCGTCCGGCCGGTAGTTCCCGGGACCGTCCGGCCGGCCACCGCGCGGCGGATAGCCGGGCTCGGGCATCACTCTGGTGTGCGGACGGGGGTTGACGGGCGGTCGGTACGTCTCTTCGTAGCGGGGGTTCACCGGCGGCCGATGCGGTTGGTAACCGCCACCGCCGCCCTGCCACGGCTGACCCATGTCCAACACCTTCCCACCGTCGTGATCGACGTCGTGATCGTCGCCACCTGCCCGTTCTCGGGCCCGTCCTCAAGTCGGACGTGTGACCGACGCTTCCGGTTGCCCCGTCCCGGGCCGGTTCACACCGCCGGGCGAGTATAGGTGTCATCACGCTCCGTAGTTGATCGGCGGGCTACCCTGGTCCCATGGCCGACCCGGACGCCGACGCCCTCGTCACTGGTCAGTACGCCGATCGCACACACCTCCGGCCGGTGCTGGACGCCGTGCTGGCGGCACTACCCAGCGTGGGCGACGTGACCGTGACACCCCGCGGCACATGCGTCTCGCTCTTCTCACCGCGCCGGGTGTTCGCCGCCGTGCAGCCCACCACGAAGAACCGGGTGGACCTCGGGCTGCGGCTGCACGGCGCCACGAGCGACCGCCTGCTGCCGGCGAAGAACGTCGGCAGCGGCGCCATCACCACCCGTGTCGCGCTGAGCACCGCCGACGACGTGGACGAGGAGGTCGTCGGCTGGCTGGCCATGGCGTACCGGCAGAGCACGGCGCCCACGACACCGCGCGCGCCACGGCGGAAGCGGACCGGTGACACCCCGCTGGCCGTGCTGATCGAGGGACATGACCTGCCCGGCCTGTCCTGCCACCCCGGCCCGGAGGGCGAGCACACCGCCGTGCACGTCGGCGTTCCCACGAAGGACAAGCGGCCACCGGCCGTCCCGGTGCCCGGAAAGCCTTGGTGGGCAACGGAACTGGTGCCCGGTGACGCCGAACGCGCGGTCTGGGAGTTCACCGTCACCGTTGGCACCGACGCCGACGGGCTGGACTTCGCCGGACCCGCGGTCCGCGGTGACCGCACCGACCGGCACATCGGCCTGGTCTGGGGCGACTTCGACGGCACCGAGCTGCGCATGTTCCGGGGCGCCAAACTGCGGTTGGTGGACGTCGACCCGGACGTCGTCGCCGCTGCCGCCCGCCCGGGTCACCGGCTGGTCGGCCGGCTCGGGCTGACCGACCCGAAGGGCAACCCGGTGTGCGCCCGGGTGCACGGCATCGAGTGGTCAGCTCAGGCCGTCGGCCGTTGACGGCAGCCCGAACAACGGGAACAGGTTCGGGTCGAGGAACACCCGCATCCGCGCGACGCCGCCGTCGGCCAGGTCCGGCACGTGGACGCTGTGCGCGACGTGGATGCCGCCCTCCGATCGGTACAACGCGACGGCCGGCTGCCCGTTGGCGGCCGTGACCACGGCCAGCCTCGGATACCGGACAACGCCTGCCACCACGGTGGCCACGGCGTCCCGCCCCCGGTACCACGTCAGGTACGGCGGCATCTCCAGCACGACGTCCTCACGCAACAACCGGGTCAGGCCGGCGACGTCCGCGTGCTCGAACGCCGACACGTACCGGTCGAGCAGGATGCGGTGCTCGTCGGACGGCGGTGTCATGTCGTCCTCCCCCGGCGCCGCGTCGGCCAGCTGTGTCCTGGCCCGCTGCAGTGCGCTGTTCACCGCCGCCGTGCTGGTGTCCAGCAGTTCGGCCACCTCGGCCGCCCGCCACTCCAGGACGTCGCGCAGGATCAGCACGGCCCGCTGGCGTGGCGGCAGGTACTGCAGGGCGGCGATGAACGCCAACCGGATGCGGTCCCGGTGCGCCACGACGTCCGCCGGGTCCAGCAGCGCGTCCGGAATCGGTTGCAGCCACGGCACTTCCTGGTCGGGCAGGCGCGGCGGCGCCGTGGCGTCCCCCGCGGGGTCGCCGATGCCCGACGGCAGCGTGCGGCGCCTGCCGCGCTCCACCGCCGTCAGGCACACATTGGTGGCGATCCGGTACAGCCAGGTACGCAGCGACGCGCGACCCTCGTAGGCCGCGCGTGCCCGCCACGCCCGCAGGAACGTCTCCTGGACGAGGTCCTCCGCGTCGTGCACCGATCCGACCATCCGGTAGCAGTGCGCCAGCAACTCCCGCCGGTACGGCTCGGCCAGCCGCATGAAGTCGGTGTCGCCCACTGCCGTCATGCGTCGATACTGCCCGACTCGACCAGCACCCGCCGGGGTGCCCGGACCGCCGTTTTCCGGGTGCCGCCCAGCGCCAGCCCGGCCGCTGCCGCGACCACGCCCAGCGCCGCCGAGACGGCCATCGCCGGCACGAACCCGTCGGTGAACGCGGCCGGCGTGCCGTAGCCGCCGGTCCCGGCGAACACGGCGACCGTGATCGCGACACCGAACCCGCCGCCGAGCTGGCGCAGGGTGTTGAACGCGCCGGACGCCTTGCCGATCATCGCGCCCGGCACCGAGGACACCGCGCCGTTCTGGGTGGCCGGCATGGCGGCGGAGATGCCGGCGCCGGAGACCACCAGCGGGACGACCATCGCCGCGTACCCCGCGCCCGCGGCGGCCAGCCATGCGACGGCCGCCATGCCGGCCGCCTGCAGCAGCAGTCCGCCGACGACCAGCCGCCGCGCACCCCACCGAGCCACCAGGCCACCGGCGACGGGTGCGACGACGAACAGCGTCGCCGTCCACGGGACCGTGCGCAGACCCGCGCCCAACGGTGAGTAGCCCAGGTCGGTCTGGAAGTACTGCGCGATGAAGAACACGGCGCTGAGGTTGGACGCGAACAGGAAGAACCCGGCCACGTTCGACGCGGTGAACGCGCGGATGCCGAACAGCCGCAGGGGCAGCATCGGCGCGGCCGCTCGCCGCTCCCACGCCACGAACCCGATCGCCAGCACGACACCGCCGGCCAGCGCCCCGGCCACCTCGGCGCTGCCCCAGCCCGCGGAGTTGCCGCGCACCAGCGCCCACACGACACCGAACGCGGCACCCGTGAACAGCGTGACGCCCGTGATGTCCAGCCGGCCGTCCGCGCCCGCGCTCTCGGTGATGCGCAGCCGGACCAACGCGACCAGCACGACGCCGATCGGCACGTTGATCCAGAAGATCCACTGCCAGGACAGGGCCTGCACCATGACACCGCCGACCACCGGGCCGGCCAGCACGCCCAGCCCCATCACACCGCTGAACACGCCCAGCGCCTTGGCCCGCTGGTCAGGTCCGAACGCGGCACTGGTCAGGGCCATCGCCAGCGGCATCATCAGCGCACCGCCCGCTCCCTGCACGACGCGCGCCGTGATCAGCAGGCCGATGTCGGGTGCCAGCGCGCAGGCCACCGACGCCAGTGTGAACAGGACGAGCCCGGCGACGAAGATCCGTCGTCTGCCCAGCCGGTCGCCGAGCGCGGCGCCGGTCATCATCAGCACGGCGTAGCTGAGGATGTAGGCGTTGATCGTCCACTCCAGTGCCTCGACGGACGCGCCGAGGTCGGTGCGGATGGTGTTCAGCGCCGTGGACACGACCATCGCGTCCAAGGTGATCATCAGTGCGGATATCGATGTCAGCGCCAGTACCGAGCGCTGCGTTGGCGTCCAGGCCATGGTCCCCTCCAGGTTGGTCGGAGATACAGACCAGGCGGGACGCCGAAACTCATCGGTGCGGGTCGATCACGGTGATGCCGGACGTCGGGCGGGTGCCCATGGCGGCCAGCGCCTGCCCGGCCTCGTCCAGGCCGATTGTGTCGCTGACCAGCAGGTCCGGCCGGAGCGTGCCGTCGGCGACGAGCGCGAGCATGGCCGGGTACTCGTGGGCCGCCATGCCGTGCGAGCCGTGGACCGTCAACTCCCGGGCGATCACCAGGTCCATCGGGACCGGCGTCGGCTCGAACAGCAGCCCGACCTGCACGTGCCGGCCGCGGCGGCGCAGGCACCGGACCGAGTTCGCGGCCGTCGCCGCCGAGCCGACGGCGTCGACCGACACGTGCGCGCCGCCACCGGTGACGTCGGGGATGTCCTCGGGCGCGACCGGTGTCGCCCCCAGTTCACGCGCCCGGTCCAGGGCTGCGGCGGCGATGTCGACGGCGAGGACCCGGGCACCGAGCGCGACGCCGATCAGGACGGCGGACAGGCCGACGCCGCCGCAGCCGTGCACGGCCAGCCCGTCCACGGCCCGGAGCCTGCCGTGCACGGTGAGCGCGCGGAACGCGGTGGCGAACCGGCAGCCCAGCGACGCGGCCGTCGCGAAGTCCACCCCGTCGGGCAGCCGGACGAGGTTGGTGTCGGCGGCGTGCACGGCCACCCGCTCGGCGAACGAACCGGGTCCGGTGAACCCGGGCTGAGTCTGGTGTGGACAGACCTGGGCGTCTCCCGCGCGGCAGTACTCGCAGACGCCGCAGCCGCACACGAACGGCACGGTCACCCGATCACCCGGCCGCCACCGCGTGACGCCGATGCCGACCTCGGCGACGGTGCCGGCGAACTCGTGGCCGGGGATGTGCGGCAGCGGGACCGGATCGTGGCCCTGCCAGGCGTGCCAGTCCGACCGGCACAGCCCGGTCGCGCCCACGTCGATCACGGCCCCGCCGGGCGGGCAGACCGGGTCCGGCACGACGGTCACGGTCGGCGGCACCAGGACGGCCGGGTAGCTGACGGCTCTCACCAGCTCATTCCAACACGTCGGTGGTGTGCGGGACGACGGTGTGTGCCGGGTCATGGGCGGTGGCGCACTGGTCCGTGTGCACTAGTCCGACGCGCCCCCTAGGCTCAACGCCATGTTGCTGGAGCATCGCGGCGCGCAGCCGATCGTGCCCGAGTCCGCGTACGTGGCCGAGTCGGCCGTGGTGTGCGGTGCGGTGCTCCTCGGTGAACGGTCGTGTGTGCTGCACGGCGCCGTGATCACGGCGGAGAACGGAGCGGTGCAGCTCGGCGAGGACGTCGTCGTCATGGAGAACGCCCTGGTGCGCGGGCGCGCCGACCATCCGGCGGTGATCGGTGACGCGGTGCTCGTCGGACCGCACGCACACGTCAACGGCGCGGTCGTCGAGGACGAGGTGTTCGTGGCGACCGGCGCGTCCCTGTTCCCCGGTTCGGTCGCCGGCACCGGTTCGGAGCTGCGCATCAACAGTGTGCTGCACGTGAACTCGACGCTGATGCCGCGCACCGTCGTGCCGATCGGCTGGATCGCCGCCGGCAGCCCGGCGCGGCTGTTCTCCCCGGACCGGCACGACGAGTTATGGCAACTGCAACGCAAGCTGGACTTCCCCGGCACTGTCTACGGCGTGGACCGCCAGACGCCGATGCGCGAGATCATGGCCAAGCAGTCGGACTTCTACCGCGCACACCGGAACGACCGGCGGATCGGCTAATTGGTGGCTGCGCGGCAGGGCTCGGGTCACAGCGTCCGGACGATGTCCAGCGCCCGACCCAGCGTGGCGAGACGCTCGTCCAGCGTCACTCCCGCCGGATACATGCGGACCGTGGTGACCCCGGCGTCGCGCCACACCCGCAACCGTTCGCGAACCATGGGTTCGGTACCGATCAGCGTCGTGCCCAGCACCATCTCGTCGGTCACCAGACCGGCCGCCGCGTCGCGGTCACCCGCCTGCCAGCGCTCACGCACCGCCGCGGCCACGTCCGCCCAGCCCTGCCGGCTGTACGCGTCATTGTAGAAGTTGGTCGTCGTCGAACCCATGCCACCGAGGCTGAACGCCAGTTCCTTCTTGCGGACGGCGACCAGCGCGGCCAGCGCGTCCTCGTCGGCGGCGAACGCCACCTCGGCGCCCTGGCAGATGTCCAGTGCGGCACGGTCACGCCCGGACCGGGCCAGGCCAGCGTCCAGGTGTGCGAAGTAGGCGTCCGCGGCACCCTCCGGCACGAAGCTGGTGCCCAGCCAGCCGTCGGCGACCTCACCGGTCAGGCGCAGCAGTGCCGGTGACATCGTGGCCAGGTAGATCGGGATGTCGTGGTCGGTGTGCGTGGACAGGCGCATCTGCACGGCGTCGCCGGGCAGCGGGATCCGGAACTCCGGACCGGAGTGGGCGATCTTGCCGCCGGTGAACGCCTCCCGGACGATCTGGACGGTCTCCCGCATCCGCGCCAGCGGCCGGGCGAACGGCACGCCGTGCAGTCCTTCGATCACCTGCGGGCCGGACGCTCCCAGCCCGAGCAGGAACCGGCCGCCGGACATCTCGGCCAGCGTGATCGCCGCCTGCGCGATGGCCACGGGGGTACGCGTGCCGAGCTGGATGATGCCCGAGCCCAGGCGGATGCGGTCGGTCCGCGCGGCGAGGAAACCCAGTGGGGACGGGGCATCCGAGCCCCACGCCTCGGCGACCCAGCAGATGTCCAGCCCGAGCTTCTCGGCCTCGACGACGAAGTCGACGGTGTCCGGCCAGTTCCCGCCGGACGCCTCGATGGTGGTCGCCGTGCGCATCACGACTCGGCCAGCTTCTTGATCGCGTCCAGTGTCGCGGTCATGTTGCGCTCGAACTCGCGCATCCGCACGAACACGATCTTCTGTTCCTTCTCCGGCATCCGGTCGATCGCGTACGACAGCCCGGACCGGCCTGGCCCCAGTTGCATCCACTGGGACAGGGACGTGCCGTCGTCGGACGGTGCGACCGTGAACCGCCAGATCGCGCTCGGGTCGTCGACGTCACCGACGGCCCACGCGAAGACCTTCGGCGGGTCGAACCGCACCACGTGGGACGTGGTCGACCACTCGCCGAGCGCATCGTGCCTGCTGTACCCGACGAACCGCGCGCCCAACGACGGTTCGGTGGCGCCGTCGAGCCACTCGATCCGCTGGAGTTCGGAACTCGTCGTGGGCATCAGTGCGACGTCGGTGACCAGGCGCCAGACGCGGTCGGGCGGCGCGTCGACCCAGGTGGTGACCTCGACACAGGGCTTGTCCGCGTAACGAGCGCCGGTCCACTCCATGACCACGAGAGTTGCGTAGATAGACCCACCTGTCAAGGTGGGGGTCGGCCGCACCCGGTCTCCACCGGCAGCGCGGAACCAGCGGAGACCGGGCGGCCCCGATCAGCCGGTTGCCAGCTTGGCGGCGAGCACGTCGACCGGCTGGATGTCCGGAGGGGACGCCAGCAGGTCGTCCGACACCTGGCCGAGCGCCTTGGCCACCTGGCCGGAGAGGTGCGCGTCACGGCCGTCGTCGTCGGGGAACGTGTCGAAGATCCCGAACGTCGTCTCGTTGAGCCGGAAGGCATACCACGAAACGGTTTCAGGTTCTTGTTCCACCAACGCACGGCCTGCTTCGAGGAACTGGGCGACCTCGTCCTGCCTCCCTGGTTTCGCTTCCAGGGTGACCAGCAGACCGACGTGCACACTCATGACCGATTCCCTTTCCCTACGGGAGATTGCGTCGCCAACCGTACGGCGGGGACGACACGTGCGACAGTGGCGGATGCGACGCCTCTGATACCGTATCCGCCATGCAGGTCTCGGTTCTGGTCACCGATGGGGCCTTCGACTCGGGCCTGGCCGCCGTCCTGGACGTCCTGGACACCGCGAACCAGCTGCGGGACCAGATCGACCAGCCGCCGCCACCGTGGCAGGTGGCCACCGTCAGCACGAAACGGCGCATCCGCAGCAACGCCGGGCACACGGTCACCACGACCGCGCCGGACGAGGTGCGGCCGGATCTGCTGTTCATGCCGGCGATCGGTATCAAGCAGCCGGACGCGCTCGTCGACGAGATTCGTTCGCCAGGCACCAAACCGGTGTTGCGACTGATCAGCAAGGCGTGCGACGACGGCGTCGCGCTGGCCGGCGCGTGCACGGGCACGTTCTTCCTCGCCGAGGCCGGCGTACTGGACGGTATCGCCGCGACGACCAGCTGGTGGCTGGGGCCGGCGTTCCGGCAGCGGTATCCGCGGGTGCTCCTGGAGGACTCCCGGACGCTCGTCCAGGAGCGCGGCATCACCACGGCGGGAGCCGCGTTCGCCCACATCGACCTGGCGCTTTCCCTGGTGCAGCAACAGAGTCCGTCACTGGCCGACCTGGTGGCCCGCTACCTGCTGATCGGCGACCGGCCCTCCCAGGCGAGCTTCGCCATCCCGACCGCCCTGGCACAGCA
>DASZXM010001001.1:0-11410 GCA_035546415.1 Pseudonocardiaceae bacterium | reverse complement strand
GTCGCCGGTGCCGTCCTGACGCTGTCGCTCACCTGGCGCAGGCGGCATCCGCTGCGGGTGTGGGCGATCACGACGGCGTGCGCGCTGGTCCTGCTCGGCACACCGCCGCCGATCAACCCGCTCGGCCGTGGCGTGACGACGGCCGACATGCTCCTCGTCCTGATCGCCCCGTTGGTGGCCCTGTTCACCCTCACCCGTCGCAACCGGCAGCACGGCCGGTTGGCGCTGGGCACCTCGCTGATCGTGCTGTGCGTGCCGTTGCTGTGGACCGGTCCGATCGCGTCGGACTCCGAACGCAACGCGCTGCTGGCGGCGGCACTGCTGGTCACGGCGTGGGCGCTGGGCGAGATGATGCGCGGCAGGGACGAGTCCGGCGTGGCCCGCGCCGCCGCACTGGAGAAGGAGAAGGCCGAGCACGACCGGGCCGTCGCCGCGGAGGAGCGCGCCCGCATCGCCCGCGAACTGCACGACATCACCGCCCACCACATCAGCGTGGTGACACTCCAGGCGGGGGCGGCGCGGATGCTCGCCGAGTCCGGCCAGATGCCCGCCGTCGAACTGCTCAGCGGCATCGAGACGGCCGGCCGCCAGGCGATGATCGAGATCCGGCAGGCGCTGGGCGTCATCCGGTCCAGCCCGGACGGCGCGGCGCCGCTGCCCGGCATCGAACAGCTGCCCGACCTGGTCGACCGGATGGGCGGGGCAGGCGTGGCGGTCACCATCGACGGCACGCCCGGCCCGCTGCCGCACAGCCTGGGGCTCACCGTGTACCGGATCATCCAGGAGGGGCTGACCAACGTCGCCCGTCATTCGGCCGCCAACGCCGCCCAGGTGGCGCTGCGGCGGGACGAGGACACGCTGACGGTCACGATCACCGACGACGGCCCGCCGCGCGCGGTCCGGCTGACCGGGCCGGGCGGCCACGGCCTGACCGGGTTGCGGGAACGGGTCGACGGCTACGGCGGGACACTGTCCAGCGGGACGCGACCGGACGGCGGGTTCGAGCTGCGGGCCGCGCTGCCGGTGCTGGACGCGACCACGCGGGCCTACGCCGTGGGCACGCCGTGACGATCAGGGTGCTGATCTGCGACGACCAGCCACTGGTCCGCGCGGGCATCCGAACCCTGCTCAGCACCCAGGCCGACATCGAGGTGGTCGGCGAGGCGACGAACGGCGACGACGCGGTGGCCGCGGTGGCCCGGATCGAGCCGGACGTCGTCCTGATGGACGTCCGGATGCCCGGCACCGACGGCATCGCCGCCACCGACCGCATCGCGCACCGCGACGACGCCCCGCGGGTCCTGGTCCTGACCACCTACGACCAGGACGAGTACGTGTTCAACGCCCTGACGGCCGGTGCCAGCGGGTTCCTGCTGAAGGACGCCCGCCCGGAGGACCTCATCCACGGTCTGCGGTCGGTGGCGGCGGGCGACGCGCTCCTGGCGCCGTCCGTGACGCGCAGGCTGATCGACCTGTTCGCTCGCGGCCGCGGCACCGAACGGCGCCAGGCGGAAGGCCGCGTCCGGCTGCTGACCGACCGGGAGCGCGAAGTGCTCCTGTTGGTCGCGAAAGGACAGTCGAACGCCGAGATCGCGGCCACCCTGCACATCACCGAGCACACGGTGAAGACCCATGTGGCGAGCCTGCTGCGGAAGCTGGACCTCCGCGACAGGGTGCACGCGGTGATCTTCGCCTACGAGTCCGACCTGGTCGAACGCCGCTGACCGGCCTCGGCGTCATCGCCGCCGGCGGCCGGCTTCTCGCTGGAGGCGGGCTTCCTCGCGCGAATGATGGCGGAGTGCATGCCGTCGGCCACCGAGTGGGTGGGCGTGATCTCCACGTCGGTGAACCCGGCTGCGGTCAGTCCGGCCCGGTACTCGGCGAAGCTGAGCGCCCCGGCGATGCAGCCGACGTAGTCACCGCGTTCGCCGCGCTGCCGCGGCGTGAGACGGTCGTCCGCCACCACGTCGGAGACGCCGATGCGACCACCGGGCACCAGGACGCGGAAGGTCTCGGCGAACACGGCGGGCTTGTCGACGGACAGGTTGATCACGCAGTTGGAGATCACGACGTCGACCGCTGCGGCCGGCAGCGGGATCGCCTCGATCGTGCCCTTGAGGAACTCGACGTTGGTCGCGCCGGCCTTGGCGGCGTTGGCCAACGCCAGTTCGAGCATCTCGTCGGTCATGTCCAGGCCGTACGCCTTGCCGGTGGGGCCGACGCGCCGGGCCGACAGCAGCACGTCGATGCCACCGCCCGAGCCCAGGTCCAACACCCGCTCCCCCGCTCGCAGCTCCGCGACGGCGGTGGGATTGCCGCAGCCCAGGGACGCGGCGACGGCTTCGGCGGGGAGCTGGTCGCGGTCGCCGGTGGAGTACAGGCCAGCGCCGAAGCTGTCGTCGACCTCGACGTCGCTCGGGCCGCAGCAGCCACCGTTCCGGCCGGCCACGCTGGTCGCGGCGGCGGCGTAACGGGCACGGACGGTTTCCCGCAGGTCGGTGTTCCGGTCGGTCATGATGTACCCCTTTCATCGATCTCTACCGATGGATGGTCACTGTATCGACGGCGATCGATCAATTCAACCATCGATTGTTGTCGATATAGTGGCCGCATGACGATCGAGTTGCGCCAGGCGCGCGTCCTGCCGGCCGGCGAGGCGGCGACCTACGCGGAGTGGTTCGCCTGCCTGGCCGAACCCGTGCGCGTCCGGCTCCTGCACGCCGTGGCGACCAGCCCCGACGGGATCACCGTCGGCTCGCTGACCGAGATCGTCGGCGTCAGCCAGTCGACGTGTTCACACCACGTGCGCAAACTCGCCGACGTCGGCTTCGTCCGGCTGCGCAAGGAGGGCACGGCCACGATCGTGACCGTCAACGAGGCGTGCTGCACCGGCCTGCCGCACGCCGCGGACGCCGTGATGGGACTGCTCGCGTCCGGGTCGTGCTGCTCGCTGAACACGCCCACCGACGTCACGGTGCGCGCGCTGCGCCCGGACGACTGGGCCGACGTGCGGCGCATCTACGCCGAAGGCATCGCCACCGGCATCGCCACGTTCGAGACCACCGTGCCCAGCAGAACCGCGCTGGACGCGAAATGGCTGCCCGACCACCGGTGGGTCGCCGCGATCGACGGCCGGGTGGCCGGCTGGACGGCCGCGGCGCCGGCGTCCACCCGGGACTGCTACTCCGGCGTCGCCGAGACGTCGGTGTACGTCGGCGAGGAGTTCCGCGGCCGCGGCGTCGGCACGGCACTGCTGCGCCAGCAGATCGCCGCCGCCGACGCAGGCGGCCTGTGGACACTGCAGACGGCGATCTTCACCGCGAACCGCCCGAGCATCGCGCTGCACCACGCCGCCGGCTACCGCACGATCGGAGTCCGCGAACGCATCGCGCAACGCGACGGCGTCTGGCACGACACCATCATGTTGGAACGCCGCTCACCGGTCAGCTGAGGCGTCAGCCCACCGGTTGGCCGCCGACCGTCACGTCGTTCAGAACGAGGTCGTCGATGTACCGGGCGACGTTGTCGCCGGTCATCGCCGTGATCGCGATGTCGGACAGGGTCACCGTCCCAACCGGGTCCTCCGGGTAGCCCGTGATGGTCCATCCCGGCCGGCACGACCCGACCGTCCAGTCGGCCAGGTCGATGTCGGTGACGAGCGGTGGGAACGTGCCGGTGTCGCCCTCACCGTAGTTGTAGTCGACCAGCAGGACCGGTCCGCCGATGGTGCCCGCCGTGACGCGCCGCACGTGGATGTCCCGCACCGTGCCGCCCCGCACCGAGTTGGTCTTGATCCGGTGGCCGCTCTGCAGGTTGGGGCTGTTCATGGTCAGGTCGCGCCCGTACACGCGGAACACGCCGCCGGTCATCTCGCTGCCGATGGTCACGCCGCCGTGCCCGTTGGCGAACGTGGACCGCTGGATGACCACGTCGCGACAGGGCACGTTCACCCGCCGGCCGTCGGTGTTGCGGCCGGCCTTGATCGCGATGCAGTCGTCACCGGCGTTGAAGGAGCAGTCGGTGATCACGACGCCGGCACAGCACTCCGGATCGCAGCCGTCGCTGTTCGGACCGGACGAGTTGACCGTGACCCCGGATACCGTGACGTTGGTGCACAGCACCGGGTTCAGGTGCCAGAACGGCGTGTTGACCACGGTGACGCCCTCGATCAGCACCCGGTCGCAGCGGTAGGGCTGCACGAACGGCGGCCGGAAGTGGTAGCCGGTCGCGAACGACCGCTGCCGCACCGGCACACCCGCGTTCGCCGACGCCTCCAGCGCGGGGAAGTCGCTGTCCCCCAATGGTTTCCACGCCAGCCAGTTGTCGGTGGTGGCCTGGCCGTCCAGAGTGCCCTCGCCGGTGATCGCGATGTCGTGCTGGCCGTAGGCGTAGATCAGCGGCGAGTAGCCCATGAACTCGATGCCCTGCCAGCGGGTGTAGACGGGCGGCAGGTACGCGGCGGGGTCGGTGCTGAACGCGATCGTGCTGCCGCGCTCCAGGTGCAGGTCCACGGTGCTGAGCAGGTGGATCGCGCCGGTGGCGTACCGGCCGGCCGGTACGACGACGTGTCCACCGCCCGCCGCGTGCACCCACGCGATCGCCCGCCGGAACGCCGCCGTGCAGTCGGTGGTCCCGTCACCCACGGCACCGAAGGCGGTCACCCGCACTGCCCGGCCCGGAAACCGTGGCCGCCGGATGCCGGCCAGCACGCGGTCGGCCGCCCGGTCGACCTCGTCCCGCGCGGGCCGGGAGGCGGCCGCCGCCACGCCGGATGTCAACGGCAACACCAGCGCGCCGACGGCGGCAGCGGTCAGTGTCAGCAGGGAACGTCGATCCATCGACTGTGCCACGTGTGGTCACCCGGCCTCGATCGGCTACTGAAAATCGTACGATAACGTTTACAGCCCGCCGACGGAATAGGTCGCGACCCGCGGTCGACCTCTACGGCAGAGCGGCCACGACGGGCCGGGGGCCGACGACCGGCGTCGGCAGTGTCACCGTGATCTCCAGGCCGCCTGCGGGAAGCGCGTGACCGTACACATGGCCGTGATGGCTGGTCACCACCGAACGCACGATGGACAGCCCCAGTCCGACGCCCTGGTCCCAGCCGACGCGGTTGTGCAGCCGCCGGAACGGTTCGAACAACACCGGCACGATCTCCGGCGGCAACTGCGCGCCGCTGTTGGTCACGACCAGCCGCACCTCACCGCCGTATCGGCCGCTGGCCACTCGGATCCACCCGCCGGGCACGTTGTGCCGGGCCGCGTTCTGCACCAGGTTGGCCACCATCCGCTCCAACAGGACGCGGTCGCCGTGCAGCTCGGCGGGTTCCAGGTCGCTCTCGACAGTGATCCCGGAGTCGGCCAGTTCGCCCGCGACGGAGTACACGGCGTCCTCGATCGCCGTGGCCAGGTCCACGAACTCCCGGCCGATGACGCCCCGGTCACTGCGGGCCAGGGTGAGCAGCGCGTCGATCAGTTCCTCGGCCCGGTCCACCGCGTGCCGCACCTCGATGGCCATGGCCGCCAACTGCTCGCGGTCG
This sequence comes from Pseudonocardiaceae bacterium, assembly GCA_035546415.1. GTDB lineage: Bacteria > Actinomycetota > Actinomycetes > Mycobacteriales > Pseudonocardiaceae > DATEPR01. The sequence continues at coordinate 5,868 of DASZXM010001001.1, read as the reverse complement.
CGGTTCGGCTTGGCCAGCGTGACGTCGATGGCCGTGCGCATCACGGTCAGCGGCGTGCGCAGTTCGTGCGAGGCGTTGGCCACGAAGCGGCGCTGGCTGGCGAACGCGGCGTCCAGCCGGTCCAGCATGCCGTCGAACGTGTCGGCGAGTTCCTTCAGCTCGTCGCGCGGTCCGTCCAGGGCCAGGCGTTCGCCGAGGTTGTGCTCGGACGCCCGGCGCGCAGCGGCGGTGATCGCCTGCACCGGTCGCAGCACCCGACCGGCGACGGCCCAGCCGGTGCCGCCGGCCAGCAGTGTCAGCGCGCCCAGGCTGACCAGCGACCAGGTGAGCAACTGGCCCAGCGCCGTCTGGTTCTGCTGTTTCGCACCCGCCGTCGCGCCCGCCTGGAACGCGAACTTGCACTTGGTGGCGAGATCCGGGTCGACCACGGTGCCCTTGCTCTCCTTGCACCGCTGCAACAGCGACGCGTCCGGCACCGGCCCCGCCTTGGCCTCGGCGGTGTTGGCCAGGTTGTGGCTGACGAGCGTGTAGGTGACGGTGACCAACCCGCCACCGGCGACCAGGAACAGGCCGGCGCAGGCCAGCGCGATCCTGGCCCGCACCGACCGTCGCCGGGTGGTCACGGGAACCGGTACCCGGAGCCGACCACCGTCTCGATCACCGGTGGCGCGCCCAGTTTGCGGCGCAGCCGGGCCATGGTGACCGACACGGTGTTGCTGAACGGATCGGCGTGCTCGTCCCAGACCTTCTCCAGCAGCCGCTCCGCGCTGACCACGGCACCGTCCGCGGTGAGCAGTTCCTCCAGGACACCGAGTTCCTTGCGGGTCAACGAGATCGGCCGGCCGGACCGGCTGACCCGGCGCCGCGAGCGGTCCAGCACCACGTCCGCCCGCGTCAACGTCGGCGGCAGTGTCGGCGCGCGGCGTCCCAGCGAGCGCAGCCGGGCCACCAGTTCGGTGAACGCGAACGGCTTGGGCAGGTAGTCGTCGGCACCCAGGTCCAGCCCGTCGACCCGGTCCTCGACAGCGGCGGCGGCCGTCAGCATGAGGATGCGCCCCGGCCCGCCGGCCAGCCGGGAGCACACCGTGTCACCGTGCACGCCGGGCAGGTCGCGGTCCAGCACGACCACGTCGTACTCGACCACGCCGGTCTTCTCCAGCGCGGCGGCGCCGTCGTAGGCGACGTCGACCGCCATGCCGGCGTCCCGGAGGCCCTCGGCGATCCGGTCGGCCAGCACCGTGTTGTCCTCGACCACGAGCACCCGCATGCGCTCATCGTGCACCTGCGCGGATGACATCGACAGAACATCACCGGGTCGATGTAGGGCTGGTGTCACCCCGTGCCCGATACCACTGTGCCGTCCGCCGGCACCCGGCCGGCACAGGAGGTGGAACGATGAAGCGCGGCAAGATCGCGATCGGCGCGGTGTGTGCCGGTCTGCTGCTGGCGGGGTGTTCGAGCCCGCCGTCCAGTACCGTGCCCAGTCTGGGGGGCGTCTCCGCGGCGGTGAGCCACGGCAGCCAGCCGCAGGCGCTGCACGCGGCGGCGCAGTGCATCCGCGACCACGGCGTGCCCGCCTACCAGGACCCCGTCGTCGCCCCGGACGGCTCCGTCTACACCGACCAGCGATCCCTGGAGGACGCGTCCAAGGACGACCGCGGTTTCCTGGACTCCGTCCGCTCGGCGTGCCAGTCCCTGTTCGCGGCGGCCGGGTTCAACCCGTCGAGTGAGCCCAAGGCCACCCCCGCCCTGGTCCGGGCGGGCGTGCAGGCCGCCCGGTGCCTGCGGGCGCACGGCATGCCCAACTACCGTGACCCCACGGCCAGCTCGCGGTTCACCCCGGGCCACGGCTTCGGCATCACCGAGGACGAGATGCCACCCGGCGGCAAGACCAGCGGCGTCTTCCAGCAGGCCGCGAGGGCGTGCCGCGGGCAGCTCGACGCGGAGATCCGGGCGTCCACGCTGCAGAGCCTGAGCCATGGCTGACCGGCGGCAGGCGCTGCGGGTGGGGGTGGCGGTGCTCGCCGTCGCCGCGGTGGGTGCCGGCACGGCCGCCGTCGTGGCCCACAACGGTGACCCCGCACCCGCCACGACGTCGGCGGGCGTGACCACGGGCACCGCGGCGGTGGTGCGCACCAACCTGTCCACGACATTCCAGGCCAACGGCACGCTCGGCTACGCGGGCTCGTACGTGATCGCCAACGAGGCGGTCGGCACGTACACCGCGTTGCCGGCGCCGGGCGCCGTGATCGGCAGGGGCCAGCGGATGTACGAAGTGGACGGCCGTCCGGTCGTGCTCTGCTACGGCGCGCGACCGGAATGGCGCGACCTCGCGCTCGGCGTGCCGGACGGACCGGACGTGGCCCAGCTGAAGCAGAACCTGGTCGCGCTGGGCTTCGGCACCCACCTCACGGTGAACGACCATTTCGACACCGCGACGTACTGGGCGGTGCGCCACTGGCAGGCGCACCTGGGCGTCCCCGTCACCGGTTCGATCGGCCGCGCCGACGTGGTCTACGCGCCCGGCGCGATCCGGGTGGACACGCTGCACGCCGCGCTCGGCGACAGCGCCCAGCCCGGCACGCTGGCCGACGCGACCGGCACCGCCCCGGTGGTCAACCTGTCGATCCCGATCGCCGAGCTGTACCTGGCGAAGGTGGGCGCGGCGGTGACCGTGACGCTGCCGGACGGCACGACCACGGTGCCCGGCACGATCGTGTCCGTGTCGTCGGTCGCCACGACGGACGACGAGCCGCGGAACGGCGGCCCCCAGCCGACCGGCAACGGGCAGGCACCCACGGTGGCGCGCGCGACCGTGCGGCTGGCCAACCCCGCGGCCGTGCGGAGGTTCAACCAGGCGCCGGTGGTCGTGAACATCACCGAACAGTCCGTCCGGGGCGTGCTCGCCGTGCCGATCAACGCGCTCGTCGCACTCGCCGAGGGCGGGTACGGCCTCTGGCTGGTCGACCACGGCAACCGCAGGCTGGTGGCGGTCCACACCGGACTGTTCTCCGACACGCTGGTGCAGGTGTCCGGCAGCGGCATCGACGCCGGCATGACGGTGGAGGTGCCGGCGTCGTGACCGCTGTGCTGGCACTGGACCGGGTCGGCAAGGAGTATCCCGGCCGGCCGCCCGTGCGCGCACTGGACCACGTGGACCTGCGGGTGTCGCCGGGTGAGCTGGTCGCGATCGTCGGCCCGTCCGGTTCGGGCAAGAGCACGCTGCTGCACATCATGGGCACGCTGGACCGGCCGTCCACCGGCACGGTCCAGGTGGCCGGCCAGGACATCGCCGGCCTGTCCGACCGTGCGCTGTCCCGGTTGCGGGCCGACTCGATCGGGTTCGTGTTCCAGCAGTTCCACCTCCTCGACCACGCCTCGGCGGTGGACAACGTGGCCCAGGGACTGCTCTACCGGGGCACCCGGGCGCCAGCCCGCCGGACGGCGGCCGTCGACGCACTGCGGCGGGTCGGCCTCGGGCACCGGCTGGCGGCGCGGCCTGGGCAGCTGTCCGGCGGCGAGCAGCAGCGGGTGGCCATCGCACGGGCCGTCGTCGGCAGGCCCGCGGTGGTGCTGGCCGACGAGCCCACCGGCAACCTCGACACCGCCAACGGCGCCGCGATCCTCGACCTGTTGCGGACGCTCAACGCCGACGGCACCACGGTGGTCGTGATCACGCACGACCACCAGGTCGCCGCGGCGGCCGGCCGGCAGGTCGAGCTGCGTGACGGCCGCCTCGTACCCGGACGAAGGGACTCGTGATGCCACGACTCGGACCGGCCGACGTGCTGCGCGTGGGCAGTCTCGGCCTGCGAGCACGCCGCCTGCGTGCGGCGCTGGCCGCGCTGGGCATCGGGATCGGCATCGCGGCGATCGTCGGTGTGCTGGGCGTGTCGGCGTCGTCGGAGGCGAACCTGCTGGCGCAGCTGGGCCAGTTGGGCAACCTGCTCACCGTCGGTTCCGGCCAGTCGTTCTCCGGGGACGTGCAGCCGCTGCCGAACACGGCCGTCGGCATGGTGCGCCGCATTCCACCGGTGCGGGCGGTGTCGGCGGTCGGCCTCGTGCCCGGCGCGACGGTGCGCAGGACGGCCGCCGTGCCGGCCACCGACAACGGCGGCCTCAGCATCGTGGCGGCCGACCCGATGCTGCCGGCCACGGTCGGCGTCGGCATGCTCAGCGGCACGTTCCTCAACGCGGCCAACGACCGGTACCCGGCCGTGGTGCTCGGCGCCGACGCGGCTCGGTCACTCGGCATCCCACACGCCGGCCCGGCCGTGCAGGTCTATCTGGCCGGCCACTACTTCACCGTCGTGGGCATCCTGGCGCCGGTGCGGATCGCGCCGGAACTGGACGACGCGGCCCTGATCGGCTTCCCGGTCGCCGACAGCCTGCTCGGCTTCCCCGGCAACGCGACACTGCTCTACGTCCGCACGGACCCCGACCAGGTGGCCGCGGTGCAGTCGGTGCTCGCGACGACGGCCAACCCCGCGTACCCGGAGTCGGTGCAGGTCGTCCACCCGTCCGACGCGCTGGTCGCCCGCGCGGCCACCCAGGACGCGTTCACCGGCCTCGTGGTCGGCCTGGGCGCGGTCGCGCTGCTGGTCGGCGGTGTGGGCATCGGCAACGTCATGGTCATCTCGATCCTGGAGCGGCGCGCCGAGATCGGCCTGCGCCGGGCACTCGGCGCGACCAGGGGCCAGGTCGGCATGCAGTTCATGACGGAGTCGCTGCTGCTGTCGGGCATCGGCGGCCTGGTGGGCGTGGTGCTGGGTGCCGCGGCCACGGCGGCGTACGCGCTCACCCAGGGCCAACCGGTCGTCGTTCCGCCGATCGGCCTGGCGACCGGTGTCAGCGCGGCCGTCGGCGTCGGCCTCGTGGCTGGCATCTGGCCCGCGCTGCGAGCCGCCCGCCTGCCTCCGACGGTGGCCCTGCACTCGGCCTGACGGTCAGAGCCAGTCGTTGGCCAGCAGCGTGAACAGTTCGTAGTCGATGTCCACCGTGCGGTGTTCCTCGCCGACGCCGACCACCGCGTACGTGGCGTCGAGGAACTCGGCCAGGCACTGCGCCCGGACGGCGAGCACCGCGCTCCCGTCCGGGCTGCGCAGCTCGATGATCACCGTCTCGACGTCGTTCTCGTCCGGCGCGATGTGGATGTCACCGTCGCCTGCGGGGCCGATCACGCCTTCGACGAGCAGGTCGCGCGCGAACAACCACTGCACCCCGGCGTCGCTGCCGACCCGGAACGTCGCGGTGACCGCGTAGGGCTCGGCGCGGCGGTACTCCAACTCCCCCACGACGCCGACCTGGCCGGCCGCGCAGAGCATGTGGAACGTGTGCGACTGACGGACGCAGGCGGGCCGGTCGTTCATCGGAAGCTCCTCGGGCTCTGGCACTGTCTCAAACAGGACCCGGCTCTCGAACCCGAGATGCGCCGATGTGACCGGCACCACACCCGTCAACGGGTGTTGCCCGCGACATTCCGCGCCGGCGCCGTAAGACGAGCCCGGCCGGCCACAGCGGACCGGCCGGGCTCGTCGGTGCGACTGTCAGGCCAGGTCGAACCGGTCGAGCTCCATGACCTTCGTCCACGCTGCGACGAAGTCGCCCACGAACCGCTCGCGCGCGTCCTGGCTGGCGTAGACCTCGGCAAGGGCCCGCAGCTGCGAGTTGGAGCCAAAGATGAGGTCGACCGCCGTCGCGGTCCACTTCACCTCGTCGGTCGCCGCATCCCGGATCTCGTACACGTGCTCCTCCGACTCCGACGCCCGCCACCGGGTGCCCGGCGCGAGCAGGTTGGTGAAGAAGTCGTTGGTGAGCACGCCGGGCCGGTCGGTGAGGACGCCGTGCCCGCTGCCACCGACGTTCGCC